>JAGWTQ010000043.1 GCA_028868905.1 Betaproteobacteria bacterium | reverse complement strand
GGAGGTCTTTCAGACGGCTACCCGCATGGGAATGTGCGGGTGAGCCTGGTAGTTGTCGATGCGGACGTCTTCAAAGCGGTAGTCATACAGTGATGCCGGCTTGCGCAGCAGCGCAAGCTGCGGCAGCGGGTAGGGCGTGCGATCAAGCTGCTCCCGCAGGGCTTTCTCGTGGTTCAGGTAAATGTGGCAGTCCCCCCCCGTCCAGACGAAATCTCCCGCCTGCAGGTCGCATTGGTGAGCCACCAGGTGGGTGAGTAGGGCGTAGGAAGCGATGTTGAACGGCACGCCCAGCCCCACGTCGCAGGAGCGCTGGTAGAGCTGGCAGGACAGCTTGCCGTCGGCCACGTAAAACTGAAACAGCAGGTGGCAGGGCGGCAGCGCCATGCGATCCACGTCACCCACGTTCCAGGCGGATACGATCAGGCGGCGGGAATCCGGATTTTTGCGGATCTGCTCCAGCACCTGTGACATCTGGTCGATGACCCGCCCGTCAGCCGCCTCCCAGCGGCGCCACTGTTTTCCGTACACCGGCCCCAGGTTTCCTTCCGCGTCGGCCCATTCGTCCCAGATGCTCACGCCATGGCGCTTCAGGTAGGCGATGTTGGTGTCCCCGGAAAGAAACCACAGCAATTCATGGACGATGGACGGCAGATGGAGCTTTTTGGTGGTGAGCAGGGGAAAGCCGTCCTGCAGGTTAAACCGCATCTGGTACCCGAACAGGCTCAGGGTGCCCACGCCGGTACGGTCGGTTTTGCGCGTGCCGCGCTCGAGGATGTCGCGAACGAACTGAAGGTACGGTTGCATGGGCGCATGATAACATCCCGAAGTCTGCTCAAAGGATCGTGATTCCATGCCACGCAACGCCCCCTCATCCTTTCCCGCACTGCAACCGGCGCCGCTGCCCGAACTGGACGTTCTGGCAGGCCGCCGTGCGGGCGGTTTTCCGGCCACCGTGCGCCACGCGCTGGTGGTGCTGACCGAAGCCCCCGATGCGCCGGGACTCGATCTGGCAGGATTGGCCCAGTTGAAGGCGGCCCTGCGCCGGCGTGGGGAAAAGCCGCAGTCGCTGCAACAGAAGCCGCTGGCCGTCACCCTCGAGGACGGCATGCTGCTGTCCTGGGTATGGCTTGCTCCCGGGCAGACGCCATTTCAGCAGCAAACCCTGCTGTGCAAGGGCTTGGCGCCGCTGCTGGAAGAGCGGCCGTCCAGCCTCGGGCTCCGGCTGGCCGGAGCGCAGGCGGATGCGGTGGCCGGACTTGCGGTTTACGTGGCCCAGGTCAATGGCGCGGCGCTCCCATCCCGCAAAAAGGAGCCGCATCCGGCCTTGCGCCGGATTTTCCTGCAGGGCGCGCGTCCGCACGCCGCCCGGCTTGCTGCCGCCCGCGCCGTGGCTGAAGGCAACACGCTCACGCGTACGCTCACGCAGATCCCTCCCAACGACCTGACCCCCGGCACCTATCGCCGCCTGATCCGTTCCATGGCCCGCGGCCGGGGGTGGCAGGTGACCGAATATCCGCTGGCTCGGCTCAAGGACATGGGGGCGGGCGCTTTTGTGGCCGTGGCCCAGGGCAGTGCCGACCCCGACGCGGCCATCGTGCGTCTGCGTTACCGGGCTCCCAGGCCTGTCCGGCACGTGGCGCTGGTGGGCAAGGGCATCTGTTTCGATACCGGCGGGCACAACCTCAAACCGGCCAAGTACATGTACGGCATGCATGAAGACATGAACGGTTCGGCCGTGGCGCTGGGCATCCTTTCTGCCGTCAGCCGCCTGCGCCTGCCGCTGGAAGTGGACTGCTGGCTGGCCCTTGCCCAGAACCACATCAGCCCGCGCGCCTACAAGCAGAACGACGTGGTGACGGCGCTCAATGGCACCACCATCGAAATCGTGCACACCGATGCCGAAGGGCGCATGGTGCTGGCGGACACCCTGACCCTGGCGGCACGGGCCCAGCCCCAGCTCATAGTGGACTTTGCAACGCTCACCGGAAGCATGCATACGGCATTGGGCAGCCGCTACAGCGGCATATTTGCCAGCGACGAGCGTCTGGCGCAACTGGCTGTCGCCGCTGGTGAAGCGTCCGGCGAGCGGGTGTTGCCGTTTCCGCTGGCTGCGGACTATGATCCGGCGCTCGACAGCAAGATTGCGGACGTCAAGCAATGCACTCCGGACGGCACGGCCGACCATATTCTGGCCGCGCGGTTTCTGTCCCGCTTTCGGGACGAGCGTCCCTGGCTGCACATGGACCTGTCCGCTTCCAGCAACGAAGGCGGGTTGGGGGCATTGGGCACGGATGTGACGGGCTTCGGGGTAAGCTGGGGCGTGCAGTTTCTGGACAGCTGGTCCAAAAATCCCTTATAATAATAAGCTCGATAGAAAAGATGTAAAAAAGTGGGCCTTCGAGCCCATTTTTTATTTGTTCAAGGCGCTGGAGAGGTCTGGTCAGGATGGATGTTGCAGGGTCGATCGAAAAAACCGTGACCGGTCTGGGCTACGAATTCGTTGATTTCGAGCGTGCCGGACGCGGTTTGCTGCGGGTTTTCATCGACAAGGCCGGTGGCATCGGCGTCGAGGACTGTGCGGCGGTCAGCAACCAGCTGACGCGTGTGTTTGCCGTGGAAGGCATCGATTACGACCGGCTGGAGGTTTCGTCTCCCGGGCTGGACCGGCCGCTCAAGCGGGAGGCTGATTTCGAACGGTTTGCGGGTCGCGACGTCAAGCTGCGCCTGCGCGTGCCGCGCGCAGGGCAGCGGAATTTTGTCGGTCGCATTGTGTCCATTGCGGACGGCAAGCTGGTATTGGATGTGGATGGCACGGCCATTGAAGTGGAGGTTGCGGGCATTGACCGCGCCAACCTCGTTCCGGAGATTTGATTGGAGGCGTTATGAGTAAGGAAGTGCTCATGCTGGTGGATGCGCTGGCCCGCGAGAAAAATGTCGATCCCGACATCGTTTTCGTCGCGCTGGAACTGGCATTGGCATCGGCAACCCGTAAAAAACACGGCGAAGACGACATCGACGTGCGGGTCCAGATCGACCGTGAAACCGGCGACTTCACCTCCTTCCAGGTCTGGCGGGTGGTCAACGACGCCGATTGGCTGCTGGAGTTCCAGGAAATGCCGATGTCCCAGGCCGTGCTGCGCAAGCCCGATGTCCAGCCCGGCGATCTCATCGAAGAACCGCTCGAGCCGGTGGATTTCGGCCGTATTGGCGCCCAGGCGGCCAAGCAGGTGATTTTCCAGAAAATCCGCGATGCCGAGCGCGAGCAGATCCTCAATGATTTTCTCGAGCGCAAGGAAAGCCTGGTGACCGGGACGGTCAAGCGTGTCGACCGCGGCAACGCCATCATCGAGTCCGGCCGCATCGAAGCGCTGTTGCCGCGCGACCAGATGATCCAGCGCGAAAACCTGCGCATTGGCGATCGCGTGCGCGGCTACCTGTCGCGCGTGGAACGCGGCGGGCGCGGCCCGCAGCTCATCCTGTCGCGCGTGGCCCCGGAGTTCATCACCAAGCTGTTCGAGCTCGAAGTCCCTGAAATCGAGGAAGGGCTGCTTGAAATCAAATCGGCCGCACGCGATCCCGGCATCCGCGCCAAAATCGCCGTCAAGTCCAACGACCGGCGTCTTGATCCCATCGGCACCTGCGTCGGCATGCGCGGTTCGCGCGTGCAGGCTGTCACGGCCGAATTGGGGGGCGAGCGGGTGGACATCATCCTGTGGTCCGAAGATCCGGCCCAGTTCGTCATCAACGCGCTGGCCCCGGCTGAAGTCAATTCCATCCGGGTGGACGAAGACGCGCACAGCATGGACGTGGTGGTGGACGAAGAGCAGCTCGCCCAGGCCATCGGGCGCAGCGGACAGAACGTGCGGCTGGCTTCCGAACTGACCGGCTGGACGCTCAACATCATGACCCAGGACCAGGCCCAGGAAAAGGATGAGGTGGAGTCTTCCAAAATCCGCAACCTGTTCGTGGAACGGCTGGACGTGGACGAGGAAGTGGCCAACATCCTCATCCAGGAAGGTTTCAGCTCCCTGGAAGAAGTGGCTTACGTTCCCAAGAATGAAATGCTCGAAATCGAAGCGTTCGACGAAGACACCGTCAACGAACTGCGCAGTCGAGCGCGCAATGCCCTGCTGACGGAAGCCATCGCATCCGAAGAGCAGGTGGAACACGCAGCCGAGGATTTGCAGAGCATGGCCGGCATGGATTCTGAAACGGCCTTGCTGCTGGCTTCCAAAGGCATCAAAACGGTGCAGGACCTGGCTGATCTCTCCGTGGACGAACTGTCCGAACTGACGGAGATCGATGAAGAGCGGGCCAAGGAGCTCATCATGGCGGCACGTGCCCCGATGTTTGAGTGAGAGGGATTCGGAGAAAATTTGAATGGCAAAAGCAACGGTTGCTGATCTTGCAGCTGAGTTGAAAGTGACCCCGGACACGCTGCTGGTGCAGTTGCGTGCAGCGGGAGTCAGTAAGTCGGCGGCCGAAGATGCCGTCAGCGAAAAGGACAAGGCGCAACTGCTCGACCATTTGCGTGAGCAGCATGGCCGGTCTGAGCCCAAGACACGCATCACGCTGACACGCAAGCAGACCAGCGAAATCAAGAAGGCGGACAGCGCCACCGGCAAGGCGCGCACCATCCAGGTGGAAGTGCGCAAGAAGCGGGTTCTGGTGAAGCGCGACGTCTCCGAATCCGGGGCGGTGGCCGAACCCGAAGTGGTCGCGGAAGCGGCTCCGCCGATGCCGGAACCTGAAGTTCCGGTGGAACCCCCGGTCCCGGAAGTGGAAGTCGTGGTGGAGCCTGAAGTCATCGCTCCCGTGCAAGAGGAACCGGAAGTGGTGGAGATCGCCGCGGAAAGTTCGCCTGCAGCGCCGCTCAGCCCGATCGATGAAGCGCAGCGTACCTTGCGTGAACAGGAGGCCAGGCGCCAGGCCGAGCTGAGAGCTCGCCAGACGGCGGATGCCCAGGACAAGCAGGCGCGTTTGCGCGCCAAGAAGGAAGCGGAAGAAAAGGCCCAGGCGGATGCCCGGGTCGCGGCGGAACGGGCCCAGGCCGAAAAGGCCAGCGCCAAAGCCGCTGCGGAAAAAACCGGAACCCTGCATCGTCCGGCTGCCAAGCCCGAAGAGAAGGGCGTGGTCAAGAAAGCCGGCAAAAAGGTCGAGAAGCCATCCACCTGGATGGATGACGGCAACAAGCGCCGCGGCCTGAAAACCCGGGGCGATGCCGCTCCCACCGCCGGATGGCGCGACCCCAAGGCTCGCCATGCCAAGCATCATAAAGGCGAGCAGGGCGCGCACGCATTCTCCGTGCCTACCGAGCCGATCGTGCACGAAGTGCTGGTCCCCGAAACCATCACCGTGGCGATGCTTGCCCAGAAAATGGCCGTCAAGGCGGCTGAGGTCATCAAGACACTCATGAAAATGGGCATGATGGTGACCATCAACCAGGTACTGGACCAGGAAACCGCCATGATCGTGGTGGAGGAACTGGGTCACGTGGCCAAGCCGGCCAAGCTGGATGATCCCGAAGCGCTGCTGGCGGAATCCGGTCAGGATCATGAAGATGCCGTACCCGAACCGCGTGCGCCGGTGGTGACCGTGATGGGCCACGTGGACCACGGGAAAACCTCGCTGCTCGACTACATCCGCCGTACGCGGGTGGCCAGCGGCGAAGCCGGCGGAATTACGCAGCACATCGGCGCGTATCACGTGGAAACAGCGCGCGGCATGGTGACATTCCTCGATACGCCTGGCCATGAAGCGTTTACCGCCATGCGGGCGCGAGGCGCCAAGGTGACCGACATCGTGATTCTGGTGGTGGCCGCCGATGACGGCGTGATGCCCCAAACCATCGAAGCCATCCACCACACCAAGGCGGCCCAGGTGCCGGTGGTGGTGGCCGTCAACAAGATCGACAAACCCGAAGCCAATTTCGATCGCATCAAGAGCGAGCTGGTGGCTCATGGCGTCCTGCCCGAAGAATACGGCGGCGATGCCCAGTTCGTTCAGGTGTCCGCCAAGACCGGGCAAGGCATCGACGAGCTGATCGAGTCCGTGCTGTTGCAGGCCGAAGTGCTGGAGCTCAAGGCGCCACGCAACACGCCGGCCAAGGGCATCGTGATCGAAGCGCGTCTGGACAAGGGGCGCGGTCCGGTGGCGACCGTGCTGGTTCAGTCCGGCACCCTGCATCGTGGCGACATGGTGCTTGCCGGGGCCTCCTATGGTCGCGTGCGCGCCATGATGGACGAGGCAGGCCATGCGGTGGAAGAGGCTGGTCCTTCGATTCCGGTGGAAATCCAGGGCCTGACCGAAGTGCCTGTGGCGGGCGAAGACGTCATGGTGCTCAACGACGAACGCAAGGCACGCGAAATCGCCCTGTTCCGCCAGGGCAAGTTCCGCGACGTGAAGCTGGCCAAGCAGCAGGCAGCCAAACTTGAAAACATGTTCGAGCAGATGGGGGAAGGGGAAGTGAAAACCCTTTCGCTCATCATCAAGGCCGACGTGCAGGGTTCTTACGAAGCGCTTATCCAGTCGCTGCAGAAGCTGTCCACGGATGAAGTCCGGGTCAACATCGTGCATGCGGCCGTGGGCGGCATCACCGAATCCGACGTCAACCTGGCGCTGGCTTCCAAGGCGGTCATTGTCGGTTTCAACACCCGCGCCGATGTCACCGCCCGCAAGCTGATCGCCTCAAGCGGCGTGGACGTGCGCTATTACGACATCATCTACAACGTGGTGGACGACGTGAAAGCGGCCCTGTCGGGCATGCTGACGCCCGATCGCAAGGAAAACATCACCGGCCTCGTGGAAATCCGGGAAGTGTTCCGCATTTCCAGGGTGGGTACGGTGGCCGGTTGCTACGTGCTCGAAGGCCTCGTCAAACGGGGGTCGGGCGTGCGCCTGCTGCGTGACGACGTGGTGATCTACAGCGGCGAACTGGACTCGCTCAAGCGCTTCAAGGACGACGTGCGCGAAGTGAAGGCCGGGTTCGAATGCGGGCTTTCGCTCAAGAACTACAACGATATCCAGGTGGGTGACAAGCTGGAAGTATTCGAAGTGGTGGAAGTGGTCAGAACGCTGTAAGCGGAGGTACCCGGTGGCAGCTTTCCCGCGCAGTCGCCGCATCGGCGACCAGATTCAAAAGGACCTGTCGGACCTGATCCGGCGCGAACTCAAGGATCCGCGCGTGGGCATGGTGACCATCACCGCCGTGGAGGTTTCGGCCGACTACAGTCACGCCAAGGTGTACGTGGCGTCGCTGCAAGGGCCGGAATCCCTGCAGCGATCCCTTGAAGCCTTGCGCGAAAGCGCCGGTTTCCTGCGTCGCCTGCTGGGGCGGCGGCTCACCACCCGCACCCAGCCGCAGCTGCATTTCCTTGAAGACCAGACGCTCGACCGCGCCATGGCCATCACCAGCCTGATCGACGAGGCGGTCGCATCGGATGCCAAACACCCCAAGTCCTGAGTCGCGTCGCGCCGTAACCGGCGTTTTCCTGCTCGACAAACCCTTTGGCCTTTCCTCGAATGCCGCGCTGCAGCGGGTGCGGCGCCTTTTCCACGCACAGAAGGCAGGCCATACGGGCACCCTCGATCCGCACGCCACCGGACTGCTGGCCATCTGCCTGGGAGAGGCCACGAAATTTTCCGGCTGGCTGCTCGATGCCCCCAAAACCTATCTCGCGCAGATTCGCCTGGGCTACACCAGCAGCACCGGGGACGGCGAAGGCGAGATCGTGCGCAAACATCCGTTTGCGGGGAGCGTGCCGGAACTGCAGGCTGTCCTGAAACAGTTCGAGGGGATCCAGGTGCAGCGCCCCCCCATGCATTCCGCGCTCAAGGTGGAAGGGCGTCCGCTCTACAGTTACGCCCGTGCCGGACTGGAAGTGCCGCGGGCCGAACGCCGCATCGAAGTGCTGACCCAGCGCATGGAAGGCTGGGACGGTGAAACCCTGTCCCTGTCGGTCACGGTCAGCAAAGGCACCTACATTCGCGTGCTGGCCCAGGATATCGGCGAAGCGCTGGGGTGCGGCGGCTATTTGACCGGGTTGCGCAGAACGGGGGCGGGGCCCTTCACCCTGGACTCGGCAACCACGCTGGAAGCCCTCGAATCACTCGACCCTGCCCGGCGCGATGCCCTCCTGCTGCCGGCCGACACCCTGCTGCAGGGCATGCCCCGCCTGGAACTGGACGATGCCCAGAGCATGGCTGTGCAGCGCGGGCAAAGGCCGGCTTGCAGCACTTCGGGCCTGCCGGGACAGCGCTTCCGGGTGTACAGCCCGGCCAACCGCTTTCTCGGCATTTGCGAACTCACCACGGAACAGCGCCTGCATCCGGCGCGCATGATGGCGGGAGACTAGACGATGCGCCACCACGCCCCCACCCACCGTTCGGACGGACTGTCGCCCAACCGCTTCGCTGCCGGAGACTGGGGAGCCGTCCGCAGCCTGCTGCCTTACCTGCTGGAATTCAAGGGGCGCGTGGCGCTCGCCTTCTTCTGCCTGGTTGTGGCCAAGCTCGCCAACGTGGGCGTGCCGCTCGCGCTCAAGGAGATCATCGACCGGCTCGATGCCCGCCAGGCCGTGCTTGCAGTGCCTACGCTGCTGATCGTGGGCTACGGACTGCTGCGTTTTTCCACCACGCTGTTCAACGAACTGCGCGACGGTGTATTTGCCAAAGTCACGCAACGATCCATCCGGCGCGTTGCGCTCAGCGTGTTTCGTCACCTCCATGCCCTCAACCTGCGATTCCACCTGGAACGCCAGACCGGCGGCATGTCGCGCGACATCGAACGGGGAACGCGCGGTATTGAAAGCCTGATGCGCTTCACGCTCTTCAGCATCGCGCCGACGCTGGTGGAAATGCTGATGGTGGCGGGCATCCTGGGGTGGAAATACGACCTGTGGTTTGCGCTCATCACCCTGGTCACCCTGATCATCTATATCGCGCTCACCGTCGTCATCACGGAGTGGCGGACCAACTTCCGCCGCCGCATGAACGAGCTGGACTCAAAAGCCAATTCCCGGGCCATCGACAGCCTGCTCAATTACGAAACCGTGAAATACTTCGGCAACGAAGAATGGGAGGCGCGGCGTTACGACGAGAACCTCCAGAAGTGGGAAGGCGCTGCCGTCAAAAGCCAGACGTCGCTGGCCGCGCTCAACGCTGCGCAAAGCCTGATCATCGGGATCGGTTCGGTGGCGCTCATGCTGCGCGCCGCCCAGGGCGTTGCCGATGGGCGGCTCACGGTGGGCGATCTGGTGTTGATCAATGCGCTGCTGCTGCAGCTCTACATCCCCCTCAACTTCCTGGGCGTGATCTACCGTGAAATCAAGCAGGCCATGGCCGATATGGACCGCATGTTCCGGCTGCTATCGGTGCATACGGAAGTGAGCGATGCGCCGGGTGCCCCTGATCTGGACGTGGGGCAGGGAGGCGTGCGCTTCGAGGCCGTGGATTTTTCCTACGATCCGCGTCGACCGATTCTCAAGCAGGTGGATTTTGAAATTCCGCCTGGCCACAAGGTGGCCGTGGTGGGGCCGAGCGGTGCTGGCAAGTCCACCCTGTCGCGTCTCCTGTTCCGCTTCTACGACGTCAATGGCGGGCGCATCCTCATCAATGGGCAGGATATCCGTACGGTCAGCCAGCGTTCCGTGCGGGCCGCCATCGGCATCGTGCCGCAGGATACGGTGCTGTTCAATGACACGGTGTACTACAATATCGCTTACGGGCGCCCGGGGGCTTCGCAGGAGGAAGTGATCCGGGCTGCGCAGGCCGCCCACATCCACGATTTCATTCGCAGCCTTCCTGACGGCTACGACTCGATCGTGGGCGAGCGCGGCCTCAAGCTTTCTGGAGGCGAAAAGCAACGTGTGGCCATAGCACGCACGCTGCTCAAACGACCCCAGATCCTGGTGTTCGACGAAGCGACTTCGGCACTTGATTCACGTTCGGAGAAGGACATCCAGTCGGAGCTGGCGAGCATTGCCCGCCACCACACCACGCTCGTCATTGCCCATCGCCTGTCCACCATTGTGGATGCGGACCTGATCCTGGTGATGGAAGACGGCCGGATCGTGGAACGCGGCCACCACCAGGAACTCCTGGACGCGGGTGGCGCCTACGCGCGCATGTGGATCTTGCAGCAAAAGCAGAATAATGTTGCGTAACCGGCTGATTTTAAGTATTGTTGTGGCTAAACAGCCGTGAGGGGTAGATGAATTACATAACAAGCAGAGCAGTCCGGCTCGGTGCGGTCTTCACCCTGTTATGCTTCATGGGTTTGCCCACGGCCCAAGCCGCCCGTCACCATCGGCACCACAGCTCCTCCGCCATCGCCGGTGACCCGGCCCGGATGGCGCTGACCGCCTCCACGGCGCTGGTCATCGACCAGACCACCCAGCAGGTCGTTTATTCAAAAAATCCCGATCCGGTCCACCCCATTGCTTCCATCACCAAGCTGATGACGGCAGTGGTGGTGCTCGAATCCGGTCAGGACCTGCAGGAGCAACTCACCGTTACGCAAGAGGATGTGGACACCCTGCGCTTCAGCCATTCACACCTGCGTGTGGGGGCCAAAGCAAGCCGTCTTGATTTTCTGCGCATGGCGCTGATCGCCTCTGAAAACCGTGCGGCTTCGGCCCTGGGGCGTTCCTATCCTGGCGGGATCCAGGCTTTTGTGGCGCGCATGAATGAAGAAGCGGCCAAGCTGGGCATGAAAAACACGCATTTCGAGGATTCGAGCGGACTCAACAGCGACAACGTGTCCACCGCACACGACCTCGCCATCCTGGTGTCCACGGCCAGCACGTATCCGCTCATCCGCGAAATCACCACCACCGCCTCGGTGGAAGTGCCGGTGGGTTTCCGCGGACGTCGCATCACGTTCCGCAACACCAATCCCCTGGTGGCGAAAGCCGGCTGGGAAATCGGATTGTCGAAGACGGGCTTCATCAATGAATCCGGCCAATGCCTTGTGATGCAGGTCACCATCAACAACCATCCGATGGTGATCGTGCTGCTGGATGCGCATGGACACCATGCGCGCTTCATCGACGCGACCCGCGTGCGCAAATGGCTTGAAGCCCATAACCATCAGGTGACGGTCGGACAGCTTTGATCTGACGGCGGTCGCCGGGAAGCAAACATGCAAGTAGGCCTTTTTGTCACCTGCCTGGTGGACCTGATGCGTCCCCGCATCGGTTTTGCCACCCTCAAGCTGCTGGAACGGGCCGGTTGTACCGTCGTGGTGCCGCCGCAGCAAACATGCTGCGGGCAGCCGGGTTTCAATTCCGGCGACCGCGAATCGGGGCGGGCCATGGCGCTGCGCTTTCTCGCGGATTTCGAAGCGTTCGAGTACGTGGTGGCGCCCAGCGGCTCCTGCACCGGCATGATTCGTTGTCATTACGCCGAACTGTTTCCGGAAGACTCCGCCCTGCAGGCGCGCCTCAATGCGCTCTCCGCCCGCACTTACGAACTCACCCAGTTTCTGGTGGACGTGCTGCACCTGGAACGCGTGGACAGCACGTTTGCCGGCAGCTGCACCTATCACGATTCCTGTTCCGGACTGCGCGAACTGGGCATCAAGAAACAACCCCGCGCACTGATTGCCGGCATACCGTCCGCCGAGCTGCACGAAATGGACAAGCCGGAAATCTGCTGTGGTTTCGGCGGTACCTTCTCCATCAAGCTGGGTGACATTGCTACCCGCATGGCCGACAACAAGTGCCAGGACATCCTCTCCACGGGTGCCGATGCCATCGTCGGAGGAGACCTGGGCTGCCTGCTCAACATCGAGGGACGCCTGCGCCGGCTGGGCGATCAGCACACCCGGGTGCTGCATGTGGCAGAGGTCCTGGCCGGGCCGGAACCGGAGGGCGACTGATGCTGCTCACCTCGTCTTCGTTCAAGCGCAACGTGCGGCGCAAGCTGGAAGACCCCAGCCTGCAGCGCAACATGAAGCGTTTCGGCGGCCGCTTTGTGGAAGCGCGCGCGGCCGTCATGACGGAAGTGGACAACCTCGAGGAAATCCGGGTTGCCGCAGCTGCCATCCGTGATCGCAGCCTGGCCAACCTCGACAGTTACCTGGTGGAATTTGAAGCGCAGGCCCAGGCCCGCGGCACGCAAGTCCATTGGGCCGAGACTGCCCAGGACGTCAACCGCATCCTGATCGAAATCGCGCGCACCAACGGCGTGCGAAAAATCGTCAAATCCAAGTCCATGGTGAGCGAGGAATCCGGCCTCAACGACGCAGTGGCGGCGGCCGGCATGCAGGCCATCGAAACCGACCTGGGCGAATACATCCTTCAACTCGCCGAAGAACCGCCTTCCCACATCATCGCGCCCGCCATCCACAAAAGCGTGGAGGAGGTGGCCGAACTGTTTTCTGAAAAGCACCACACGCCCCGGCAAACCGATATTCCGGCGCTGTGCCGGGAGGCACGCGAACAGCTGCGCCCGCATTTCCTGTCGGCGGACATGGGCATCTCCGGCGGCAATTTCCTGATCGCCGAAACCGGTTCCGTGGTCATCGTCACCAACGAAGGCAACGGCCGCATGGTGACCACCCTGCCACGAATCCACGTGGCCATCACGGGCATCGAAAAAGTCTTGCCCACGCTCAACGATTTTTCCACGGTGGTGCGCCTGCTCACTCGTTCGGCCACGGGCCAGTCCATCACCAACTATGTGTCCATGCTCACCGGGCCGCGGCAAGAAGGCGACCATGACGGGCCGGAGCAATCCCACATCATCCTGGTGGACAGCGGACGTTCGCGCCTGCTGGGCACCGAGCTGCAGCAGGCGTTGCGCTGCATCCGCTGCGGCGCCTGCATGAACCACTGTCCGGTTTACCAGAACATCGGCGGCCATGCCTACGGCTGGGTCTATCCCGGCCCCATCGGCGCCGTGCTCACGCCGTCCTATGTGGGGCTCGAAAACGCGCTCGATCTGCCCCAGGCGTCCACCCTGTGCGGCGCCTGCCAGGTGGTGTGCCCGGTCAAGATTCCATTGCCTGAATTGATGCGGGTGCTGCGCGAAAAATCTTTCAGCCAGGGGCTGCGTCCCTGGCATGAGCGCTGGTCGATCGTGCTGTGGCGTACCGCGGCCAGTCACCCGCGCCTGTACGCCGGGCTCACGCGTCTGGCGGTACGCCTGTTGCGGCGCCTGGGTGGCAAGGATCGGCTGTTGCACCGCCTGCCCGGGCTGGATGGCTGGACCGAAGGTCGCGACATGCCGGCGCCTTCAGGGCAGACTTTCCGCGAACTCTACCGGAAGCGGAAATCATGAGCGCGCGCGATAACATTCTGGCGCGGGTGAGGAAAGGCCTGGGCCTGCCGGGCAACATTCCCGGTGCGGAACGCGACAAGGCCCGTGCCTATATGGCGGAGCAACCACGTGGACCCCGTCCCACCTATGGCTGGGGCGACAACGTGGCGCGTTTTTGCGAGCGTTCGGAAAAACTGGGCAGCACGGTGGATCGCGTGGCAAGCCTGGCGGAGGTGCCGCAGGCAGTGGCGCGCTACCTGCAGTCGAAAGGACTCCCTGTGTCGGCCGTGGCATGGCCCACGCTGCAGGACATGCCCTGGAGGACTGCCGGACTTGAAGTACAGGCCCGTGCAGCCCAGGGCAGCGATCTGGTGGGCATCACGGGGGCCTTCTGCGCGGTGGCGGAAACCGGCACGCTCATGCTGCTGTCGGGAGAAGACACGCCGGCCACGGTGAGCCTGCTGCCGGAAACACACATTGCCCTGGTGGATGTCACGCGCATCGTGCCCGGCATGGAAGAAGCCTGGGCGCTGATGAAGGCGGAGCGGGGAACGCCCCCGAGGGCGGTCAATTTCGTGTCGGGTCCCTCGCGCACGGCTGACATCGAGCAGACCATCGTCATCGGTGCCCACGGCCCCTACCGGGTGCACGTGGTGTGCTACGGCTAGCCCGTCACAATCCCAGGTAGGCGCGCTGCACTTCCGGGTCATCGGCCAGTTCCGATGCCGGACCCTCACGCACGATGCGACCTGATTCCATCACATAAGCCCGATCCGCCACGTGCAGCGCGGAATGCACGTCCTGTTCCACCAGCAGTACGGTCACGCCCTGCGTGCGCACCAGGCGCAAGGTGTCTAGCAGGGCATCCACTGCCACTGGAGCAAGCCCCAGGCTCATTTCGTCGATCATGACGAGCCTGGGCCCGGACATCAGTGCTCGCGCCACCGCGCACATCTGCTGCTCGCCGCCGGACATGTTGCCGGCAAGCTGCTTGCGGCGTTTGGCCAGGATGGGGAACAGGCCGTAGCAGCGTTCCAGATTGCGCCGCAGGGCATCCCTGGCGGTTCCGGCAAGTGTGCCCAGCAGCAGGTTTTCCTCCACCGACATGCGGTCGAACAGCTGGCGTCCTTCCGGCACCTGCACCATGCCCAGGGCAAACAGCCGGTTGGGCGACAGGCTCTGGAGCGAATGCCCGTCGAAACGCACGTCACCCTGCCAGGGCAGGAGATGCGACAGGGCGCGCAGGAGGGTGGTTTTTCCGGCACCGTTGCTGCCCACCAGGGCGACGATTTCCGCAGGGTGCACGTCCAGGCTGAGGTCGTACAGCACTTGCATCTCGCCGTAGCCGGCGCGCAAATTCTTTACAGTCAACAGGGGAGCGTTCATGAACGGCGACGCCCCAGGTAGGCTTCCACTACGCGCGGATCCGACAGCACGTCGCGCGGCGGGCCGTCCGCGATTTTTTCCCCATGGTGCAGCACCAGCAGCCGGTCCGAGAGGCTCTGGATGGCTTTCATGACGTGTTCGATGACCAGGATGCTGATGCCCTGGTCACGTACTTTGCGGATGACCTCGATCACTTCCTCGATTTCCACGTGGTTGAGCCCGGCCATGACTTCGTCGCACAACAGCAGCTTCGGTTTCATGGCCAGCGCCTTGGCGAGTTCCAGGCGTTTGCGATCGGGGCCGCCTAGCGCTTCGGCTCGCTGGTGGATGCGGTGACCCAGGCCGACGAATTCCAGGCAGGCGCGCGCCGCTTCACGGGCGGCCTCGAGACGGTGCTCGCCGCCATCGCGTCCGAACAGGGCTCCCACGCACACGTTGTCCAGCACGCTTAAACCCGGAAACGGTTTCATCACCTGGAAGGTGCGGCCTATGCCCAGATGGGCACGCTGGTGGGTGGGCACCTTGAGCAGCGAGCGGCCTTCGAAGGCCAGCTCTCCGGACGTGGGGGTCAGCGTGCCGCTGATCAGGCTGACCAGGGTGGATTTGCCGGCGCCGTTGGGTCCGATGAGTCCCAGGATTTCGCCGCGGTTGAGCTCGAAGCTCACGTCGTGCAGGGCCACCAGGCCGCGAAAGCGTTTGGTCAGCTGATGGCCTTGCAGGATCCGGGTCATGGTCACAGGCGATGGTCGCGAATGTTTTGCGCAAAGTAGCGCCAGCCGGAACGCCGGAATTTCTGCGTCAGGTCGGCCAGTCCGCGCGGCATCAGCACCACGGCGGCGATGATGACCAGTCCGAAAAACAGCCCGGCGATGTTGGTGACTTTGGATGCCAGTACTTCCGACAGCACGGACAGCAGCAAGGCGCCCGCCACAGGACCCAGCACCGTGCCTGGCCCGCCGAAGACGGCCATGATGATCATTTTGACGTTGAGCGAAATGTCGAAAGCGCCGGCCGGATCGATGAAGGTGATGTAGTAGGCGTACACGCCGCCGGCAAGCGAGGTGAGCGCGGCCGAAAGCATGAAGGCCAGGATCTTGTAGCGCGTGGCATTGACTCCCATCACGGCGGCTGCTTCCTCGCTTTCACGGATGGCGATGAGTGCCAGGCCGAAGCGGCTGCGGGACAGCCAGAACACGACCAGGGTGGCGACCAGGAGCAACCCCAGCGACAGTTCATAGAACAGCACATCGCTTTTGAGCAGCGGCAGCACCAGTCCCACGTTCTGCCCGGCGATCGGGACATTGGAGACAATGGCGGTCACCACTTCGGCCAGTCCCAGGGTGGCGATGGCGAAGTAATGCCCTTTCAGGCGCAGCACGGGCAGCCCGATGGCCAATGCAAAAACCACCGCCAACAGCAGCCCAAGCCCCAGTCCGATCCAGAAAGGCTGTTCGAACTGGGCCATGGCGATGCCTACGCCGTAGGCCCCCAGCCCGAAAAATACCGAATTCCCGAAGGAGGAATAGCCGGTATAACCGCCGATGATGTTCCACCCCTGGGCCAGGGTTGCCATGATCAGCATGTTGATGCCGAACTGCACCAGCACGGGCGAGGCGATCCAGGGTACGGCCGCCAGCAGCGGCAGGCCGAGCACCAGGGTGAGGAGGATGCGCCGGGTGCGCGATGTCATGCGGTTCGCCCCAGCAGGCCGGTGGGTTTGACGATCAGCACCAGCACCAGGATGCCGAAGCTTGCCACATCGGTGTAAGTGGGTCCGATGTAGAGCGCGGTGAGCGATTCCGCCACCCCCAGGAACAGGCCGCCCACAATGACGCCCAGCGGATTGTCCAGACCGCCGATGATGGCGATGACAAAGGATTTGGCAGTCAGGGCAGTGCCGATGTAGGGGTTGATCTGCGACACCGTGCCGTACAGTCCTCCGGCAACGCCGGCCAGGGCCGTTCCCAGTCCGAAGGTCACGGCGTAAATGCGGCGGGGTTCGATGCCGTAGAGCTGGGCAGCCAGCAGGTTTTGCGACACGGCGCGGATGGAACGGCCGGGCCGGCTATGCAGCAGGAACGCCCACAGGCCAAGCGTCAGGCCGATGGCGATGGCAAAGGCCATCAACTGCACTTGCGGCACGGTCAGCCCGCCCAGATCGAAGTTGGTTCCGGCGTAGACGGGGTTGATGGTGCGGAAGTCGGCGCTGAAAAAAAGCTGGGCGAGAAACGTGATCACCACTTCCAGCCCGAAGGTGATCAGCAGCGTGTTGAACATGGGGCCGCGGATCACCAGGTTGAGAATGCCGCGCTGCACGGCATAGCCCAGCACGAACAGCGCGAGCGCGGCAAAGGGCAAGGCGAGAAAAGGGTCCAGGTGGGCTTGCGTGAACAGGAAATAGGTGGCGTAAGCCCCCAGCATGATGAATGCCCCGTGGGACAGGTTCACGATGTTGAGCACGCCCCACACCAGCGCAAGGCCGAGCGCCATGAGCGCATACAGGCCTCCCAGCAGGAGGCCGTTCAGCAATACCTGGGCAAGCAGCACTTAGCGCTTGCCCCAGGCCGGCATGGGATACTGCAGTTTGCCCAGGGCGCCGTTGGCGCCGTAAATGGCCACCACCTTGCCGTTCTGGACCTGGATCATGGTTTGCGGCAGGTTGATCTGTCCGGTCGGACCGAAGGCCACCTGGCCATACACGCTGGCGAAATTCACGTGGGCCAGCGCATCGCGCACTTTCCTGGGATCCACGCTGTTGGCCGCTTCGATGGCTTTCACCAGGGCTTCCACCGTGGCTACGCCGGA
>JAGWTQ010000093.1 GCA_028868905.1 Betaproteobacteria bacterium | reverse complement strand
TCGCTCAGCTCCAGGCTGGAGTAATGCCCTTCGTTGCGGCCCTTGCCGGCGTCCTTCACGCGGATGGCGTTGGTGGGGCAGCGCGCCACCACGGAATTCACCAGGCGGTTGAGCCCCTGCTTCTTGAACCATTCTCGCCCCATGGCGTTGTCGGTCTGGATGTTGTCGCGCCAGGTGCCGATCACGGACATGTCGGCGCGCTGGATGGAGTTCATGCAATCGTTGGGGCAGCCGGAAAACTTGAACTTGAACTTGTAGGGCAGCGACGGGCGGTGGATGTCGTCCAGGAAATTGTTGACCACCGTACGGTGGGCACGCGCTTCGTCGAAGCAGGACTGCTCGCAGCGGGCATGTCCCACGCAGGACATGGAGGTGCGCACCGCGGGGCCCGCGCCGCCCAGGTCGAAGCCCAGCTCGTTGATTTCGTCGAAGGCCTTCTGCACGTTTTCCGTGGTGGCGCCCTGGAACATGATGTCGCCGGACTGGCCGTGGAACGCGATCAGGCCCGAGCCGTGGCGCTCCCAGATGTCGCACATCTTGCGCAGCACGTCGGTGTTGTAATGCATGCCGGGGGCCGGCATCACGCGCAGGGTATGGAATTCGGCGGCGTCCTTATAGACGGGCTCGCCGTTTTCATCCTTGAGTTCGGTGAAGCGGGGAATGACGCCGCCGCCGTAGCCGAACACGCCGACGGTGCCGCCTTTCCAGTAACCTTTCTTGGTTTTGTAGGACGTTTCAAGCTGGCCCAGCAAGTCCACCATCTGGTCCTTGTCCTCGGCCAATCGCTTGAGACCTGTAACGAAACTGGGCCACGGTCCGGACTCGAGCTCGTCCAGGTTGGGCGTGTCGTGCATCTTCTTAGCCATGTCTCCTCCTCTTGCACTTTGTGGGTCGCCCGCCATGCGGGAACGAGCAATCGAATCGTGATCTGCTGCAGCGATTCCAAAATTTGTTATTTGTATGCCATCATCACTGAACTCCCACTGGCATGAAATAACCCCAATGGGGGGGGATGCGGATATCCGATGGGTTACGCGTCGCCCCCCCTCTAGTGGCTATAGACGCACCCATCAGGAATCGTGACCATGGCTGAAATTGTTTCGCTGGCCCGCTTTACCGTCCCCCTGGGCCAGCAGGAAATCGAAGTGCAACAGATAGAACATGTGGAGGGCGGCATGCCCCTGATGCGACTGCGAATCCGCGAAGGCAAGCGGTTCACCATCTTTGACATCGACCCCGTAACGGCCAGCGCCCTCGCTGCTGTGCTGCAGCAATGGGCCGCCGAACAAGGACCGCGCACGTGACCGAAAGCCCCCCCGTGACCGACCTTGCCTTCGCGCTGCGCGGGCAGTTCGTGCCGTCCGGCTACGCCGAGCGCCTGTGGCAGTCGGTGAGCGCCGCCCTGCCCTGGCTGGCGGAAGAACCGGCCGCGGGCCTGCTGCCGCTGCGCGGCACCGAGCAGAGCGGCGGTCTGTGGCTGCCGCGCCGGTCGCGCCTGGTGCTGCGCCTGCCCATGGCGCGGACGGACGAGGCGCGCGCGCTGGAAGGCGTCACCCTGGACCTGGGCAGCGGCACCCTGCTGGAAGTGGGGGCGGCCGAAGAGCGCCCGCACCACGGCTATCCCACCCTGCATGCGGCGCTGGTGGCCACCGAGCTGGAAGAGGTGGCCTTTGGCGAGCAGGTGCGCCGGGAGCTGGACGACATGGGGGTGGAAGGCCAGTGGATTTGCGGCCGAGAGCGCATGCTGCGCTGCGACAATGTGGCGCTGCGCGGCTTCAGCCTGGTGGTGCACCACCTCAAGGGCGAGCAGTCCCTGCGCCTGCAGGCCCGTGGCCTGGGCCAGGCGCGCCACCTGGGGTGCGGCATTTTCGTGCCCTACAAGGCCATCCCCAATCTGGAATGAACCTCGGACACAAGGACGCACTCATGACTTACGTGATATCCGGCGTGGAATGCGCCACCGACGAAGAAGGCTACCTGCTGGAGCCCAACTATGAGGACGACGCGGTGGTGGTCATCTCCGCCGCGGAAGGCATCGACCTCACCCCCACCCACTGGCTGATCGTGCAGTACATGCGCGAGGAATACAAGGAACACGGACAGACGCCCAATTTCCGCAACATGCTGAAGGACATTCAGGACTTCATGCCGGAAGCCGACAGCAAGTTCCTGTACGACCTGTTCCCCATGGGGCCGGCCAAGCAGGCCGCCAAGATTTCAGGGCTGCCCAAGCCTTACGGCAAAGGAGGCTATTGATGAGCGACTCCGCAGCCGATGCCGTTCTCGACCTGCAGGGGTTGACCTGCCCCGGCCCGCTGCTGGCCGCCAAGCGCATGGTGGATGCCCTGGAGGAAAACCAGGTGCTGCTGCTCCTGTCCGACTGCCCCGGCACCCACGCCGACCTGCTGGCCTGGGCGCGACAAACCGGCAACCGCCTGCTGCGCACGGAAAAGCAGGGGCAGAACGGCACCGGCTATTACATCCAGAAAGGACCCGGCCACGTGGTCGAGGAACCGCAAGCCGTGCTCGACATGCGCGGCGTATCCTGTCCCGGCCCCATCCTGGAAGCCAAACGGCTGCTCAACGGCATGCGCGCGGGCGAAGTGCTCAAGCTCATGAGCAACTGTCCGGGCGTGCGCGACGACATCGGCGGCTGGGCCGCGACCACGCACATGACCCTGCTCGACACGGTGGAAACCGCGGCCGGGGAATACGCGTTTTTCATCCGCAAGGGTTGAGGCCGTTCCATGCGCGTGCGCAGCCGCTGGTTTAAAAGCGACCGGGAAAAAACCCCCGAGGAAATCGCCAGCGCAGTGGCCTTCATTGCCTGGCGCGTGGCCCAGAACGCCCTCAAGAACACGCGCAAGGCGCACTTCGAAGTGGACGTGGGACCGCAGTACTTCGACTTCATGCAGGAGTTCCTGGTGTTTCTGGTGCAGGTGGCCGACCGCATCGCCCACCGCCGCCAATCCTGGAACCTGCGGGTGGCCTTCATCACGGCGCTGGCCCACCGCATGGGCGACATCCTGGCGGAAAACCGCGGCGACCTGCTGGGAGAATCCCCGCGCGACATCAAGTCGCGTTTCATCGAGCGCCTCAATCAGGCGGCTGAAGATTACGCCGCTTTCGAGTACGAGCCGGGGGGCCTGAATTTTGCCTTCGTGCGCTGCCTGGGCCATGCCATGGAATCGGTCATGCACGGCCCCGACCAGCAATGGGTGGCGGACCAGATGATGAGCATCGAAGCGCCGGAAGCCATGGAAACCCTGGAAAAGGCCTTCGCCAACCTGTTCGACGGGCAACCCCCTCCTCCGCCCCAGACCGGCTCCGTCACCTGCCCGGAGTGAACGTGGCCTCCCCCTTCGACCTGGCCGACCCCCGCACCTACGCCGAATGGCGTGCGCGCAAGCTGGACGAGCGTCCGTTGCGCGCGGATGACCTGATCGTGGCCGTGCGCGATCCGCGCGCCCTCACGCCTGCCGAGCACGCGGCGCTGCTGGCGCGCGTGCGCCGCTGCAACATGGCCATTTACCAAAGCCCCGTCACCGGCGACGACCCGCAGGTGCCGCGCCAGCTGGGCGCACAGTTCGGGCTGCGCCAGCTGGACGCCAACTGGCTCTCGGAAGAGGACGGTCTGTCGCGCATCAGCGTGCACGGCACCGGCACCGCCGTCACCTACATTCCCTACACCGACCGCGCCATCAAGTGGCACACGGA
>JAGWTQ010000042.1 GCA_028868905.1 Betaproteobacteria bacterium | reverse complement strand
GCCGAACCAGGGCGGCATAGACCGCGCGCCGCAAATGCGGCAGATACAATCCGCCGAACAGGCCGTGCCAGTAAGCGTCGTTGGCCTGGGCCTCATAAAGGGCGTTGCGCATTTCGGGTGTGCGCCGCGCGTCGGAAATGCCGGCAAGGCGGGCGGACAGGCCGAGCATGCGCTTGTGCATCCAGTTGGATTCGGGATAGCGGCTCAGGAAATTGCGCCAGATGCCGCCGCGCAAAAACGGTTTGCCCGTGTCGTAGCGGCCGCTGCGTCGTGCCTCTTCCACCAGCCCTGCATACACTGACGAGGCTTCGGCCGGGAGCGTCCACTCGTTCATTTCGATGTAGGACGTGGTGGGCAGATACACCACGCCGTGCGTGCGGGAGGCCGCATGGTAATCGCTGAAGCGACGGGGTCGCACCAGCGGGGAATCCAGCACGCGTTGCACGAATTCCTCGAGCCAGCCACGGGTGTAAACCCAATCGTAGGTTTCGGGCCAGATGCCGAACTTCTCGATGTCGTCAAAATAGACGGCGGCCCGCCCTCCGTCATCGCCGGCCAGGGATTCCAGGTACCGCACGGCATCGGTTGCCGGAGAAAACGGCAGGCGGTAGCGCAACGCTTCGGAAATGGGAAAGATGTCGAGCCGACGCCCGTCCTCTTCCGTGCTGAAATAGCCGGCCAGCTCGTCTTCGCGCTTGCCCGAGCAAAGGAAATGGTAATCGTCCACGGTCACGTAACGGATCCCGCACGCCGCCAGAGAGGGCACCACGCCGGAATCCCAGACCCGCTCGGTAAGCCAGGCTCCACTGGGCCGTTGTCCGAACACTTGTTCAAGCCGGGCCGCCATGAGGTTGATTTGCCCGATGCGATCGCGCACGGGAATGGCCGCCAGCACCGGTTCCGTGTAGCCCGCGCAGAACAACTCCACCTGTCCTCGCGTCACCATGGTTTTAAGCAGCGCGATGTCGTCCGGATAACGGGCCAGCAGATCGTCCAGCAGCCATCCGCTGATGTGCAGGGAGAAGTGAAAGTCCGGAAAACGTTCCAGGATCTGCAGGAACGGGCGGTAACAGCGCCAGTGCGCGTCATCCAGGACCTCCCGGAAATTGCCCACGGGCTGATGCGCGTGAACGCCGAAAAGAAGGGATACCGGTTGTGCCATGGGCAATTACTCCGAACCGCGCCGCATGGCGCCGCCTGCGTCAGCGGCCTGGCTGCCCACGCTGAGTGGCTGGTGGACCGCGGCAGGCACCGGCAGCTTGAGCAGGTGATAAAGGTTGGCCAGATTAAGGCGATAGAGACGGTCAAATGCGCGCACGCTGTCGGCGGCGTTGTAATCACCAAACCACCAGAACCAGTCCGATCCCTCGCAAATGCTGAGCTGGCGCGTGGCCTGGACGTATTCCGCCTCATTGAGGCGCCCCTGGGCAACCGCTTCGTCGTAGCGCCGCTTTGCTTCCACCAGCAGGTCCCAGGCCGCGTTCTTGTCGGGGTTGCCGATCCAGGTGCTGAACGTGCCGTACACCCAGCTCCCCGCCACCAGGGTCTCGAGCGCGGCCGGGGTTTCGTGTTGCTGCGGGTGTCGTGTCGCGCAAGCAGAAAAAGTGTCCGGCACGATGAACGGGTGGTCGGCCAGGGCCTCGTAGAGGGCGCTCAAAAAATAATAGCCGTTGTAAGGGTAGTACTCCCAGGCGTTTTCTCCGTCCAGGATGATGCTCACCACCGGGTCCACGTCGGCCCGCGTGCCTTGGTAGAGGCGCTCCAGGCTCTGCACGAAATCGTTCACCGCGTCGCGGCTATGCCACTTGGCATATTCAAAACCGATGCGGTCGGACAGCGCGTCGTCGCGAAAAAAACACAGCATGTCCCCATGGGAGGTGGCATAGCGGTACGGCTGGTACAGGTATTCGGAACGTTCCGGCAGCGGCACGCGGTTGCGCGACAGGCTGTTGGCCAGGACATTTTCGCCCGTGGCGATCCAGGTGCAGCCGTAGGCCGCCATGACGTCGAGCGCGGCGGCCGAAACACTGCCCTCTGCGGGCCAGAGTCCCAGCGGAGGCTTTCCGAAAACGTGCGCATGGCGCGAAATGCCCGAAGCCACCTGCGCTTCGGCGCGCTCCCGGCCTCCAGGATAGGCGGCAGCAGATGGCAGCGTGACGTCCGGCAACGCTTCGCGCGCAGAGGCAAAATCGATCATGAGGGGAAGAATGGGGTGATGGTGCGGCGTGGCGGACAGTTCCACCTGTCCGCGTTCCTGCAGAGCCCGGTAGCGCGGCAGGATGCCGGCCACCAGTTCGCCGATGCGGCGGAACAGTGCATGACGGTCCTGCATCGTGAAACCGCTGCCTTGCGCCATGAGGTGCTGGATCAGGGGGTCCGTGCGGCGCACGCTTTCCCCGATCCAGGCCAGGTGGTACCAGACCAGAAGATCACACAGAAACTGGGAAGACAGGTACACGGTAAAATGGGGGTCGTCTTCCTTCAGCCGGGCATACGCCTGGTACAGGCGCAGATAAGCCGGAAAGGGTTCGATCATCTTGGAGTAGTTGCAGCGGAAACAGGCAGCCATCGCTTCCTGCCGGACCGTTTCCTCAAGCCCTTCAAGCGACTCGGCATGAAGCAGCGCCAGCAGGGGATCGCGCACTGTTCCGGTGGCAAATTGCTGCGTGTAATCTTGCAGCTGGTCCACCAGGGACGGAGCGAAATTCACCACGCAGGCCATGCTGGGACTGTGCTCCAGGTGCCAGGCCATGTCCGTGTAATCCTTGGTCGCGTGCAGATACGTCCAGGGCAGCTCGAAACGGCCATCGAGGGCGTTGCGGTAGTCCGGCTGGTGCATGTGCCAGCACAGCACCAGATGGAGTTTTCTCGTGGCCGTCATCGCAGGAGAAGGGAAGATCAGGTGGGATAGCGGCTTTGGTTGAGCATGTCCGGAGTGATCAGTGTGACGCCCCCTTCAGACACGTAAAACCGCTTGCGGTCTTCCTCGGGGTTAAATCCCACTTTCAGGCCGTTGGGGATCACGCAGGCGCGGTCCACGATCACGCGCCGCAGGGCCACGTTTTCCCCGATGCGCACGTTGGGCAGAATCACGCTGTCCTCCACCACGCTGCGCGCGTTGACGTGAACATCGAAAAACAGCACGGAGCGCTTCACTTTTCCTCCGCTCACGATGTCGCCGCCGGAAACCAGCGAATCGATGGCGCAGCCCCGCCGGTCATCGTCGTCGAACACGAATTTGGCGGGCGGAAACTGTTCCTGGTAGGTCCAGATGGGCCAGTTCTTGTCGTAAAGGTTGAGATCCGGCACCACCTTGGTCATTTCCATGTTGGCTTCCCAGTAGGCATCGATGGTGCCCACGTCGCGCCAGTAGGGTTCGACGTTTGACGAGCCCACGCAGCTTTCCTCGAAGCGATGGGCATAGACGCGGTGGCGTGGCACCAGCCAGGGAATGATGTCCTGCCCAAAGTCGTGCTTGGAGTCGGGGTCGAGCGCGTCGCGCGCGAGCTGCTCGTAGAGAAAATCCGTGCTGAACACGTAGATCCCCATGCTCGCCAGGGCCAGGTCCGGGGAGCCTGGCAGGGAAGAAGGCTTCTCGGGCTTTTCATTGAACGCCACGATGCGGTTGCAATCGTCCACGGTCATGACGCCAAAGGAGCGGGCATCGGCGATCGGCACCGTGACGCACGCAATGGTCATGTCGGCCTGGGCGCCCACGTGCGCCGCCAGCATGCGCCCGTAATCCATTTTGTAGATGTGGTCGCCCGCCAGGATGATCACATGCTCGGGGTCATGGGAACGCAGGATGTCTATATTTTGAAACACGGCATCGGCAGTGCCCTTGTACCATTCTTCCTGCAGGCGCTGTTGCGCAGGCAGCAGTTCGACGAATTCGTTGAATTCGCCGCGCATGAAACTCCAGCCGTGCTGGATATGCTGAATCAGGCTGTGCGCCTTATACTGCGTAACGACGCCGATGCGCCGGATGCCTGAATTGATGCAGTTGGAAAGGGGAAAATCGATGATCCTGAATTTTCCGCCGAACTGGAGGGCGGGCTTGGCGCGCCACTTGGTGAGATCCATGAGGCGGGTTCCGCGGCCACCGGCCAGGATGAGCGCCATCGAATTCTTGGTCAGTACGCTGATGAACCGATCTGATGCGACATCCCGGGGAAACATTTGATGCTCCTAGATTGTGCGGTGTACGGCAGATGCAGCGTGCTTTTTTTAAGCCATTATAATTGATTTCGTCGCACGGTCACGGGAACACACCGCTTAATCCATGAAAAAAACTTCCACCGATCCGCTTCTGCAAGCCGCTCTGGATGCCCGTCTGCACGACCCGTTCAGCTTTTTGGGCTTGCACCGGCAAGCGAACGGCTGGGAACTGCGCCTGCTGTTGCCCCGCGCTTCGCACGTGGAGCTTTTCACTGATCACTGGGAAGCGGTGCCACGTCGCCATGAGCAGGGTTTTTTTGTATGGAATGGTTACAATCCGCCTCCCCGCCCCACCCGTCTGCGTTTCGAACTGGACGGGCGACACATTGAAACATGGGACGCCTACCAGTTCGGGCCCACCCTGAGCGATCACGACCTCTACCTGTTCAATGAAGGCCGCCTGCTGCAGAACTACCGCATGCTGGGCGCCCATCCCCTGCGCCATGAAGGCGTGGCAGGCGTCCGTTTTGCCGTATGGGCGCCCAATGCCGAGCGGGTGAGCGTGGTGGGCGATTTCAACCGCTGGGACGGACGCCAGCATCCCATGCGCAGCCGGGGTTCGAGCGGCGTGTGGGAACTGTTCGTGCCCGGCATCCCGGCCGGGACCTTATATAAATTTGAAATACGCAACCGTCATCATGGCGGCATCATGGTCAAGACGGATCCCTTCGGGTTTGCGTTCGAAATGCGTCCGGGCACGGCCGCCAGAATCTGCGAACGCAGCCGCTATGACTGGGACGATGGCGCCTGGATGGCTGCGCGCGCTCGGTCCGACTGGCTACACGCGCCCATGAACGTGTATGAAGTTCACCTGGGTTCGTGGAAACAGGCATCCTGCGGCGCTTTCCCCAATTTCCGCGACATCGTGAAGGATTTGTTACCGTACGCACGCGACATGGGCTTTACCCACCTGGAGCTGCTGCCGGTGAGCGAACACCCCCTGGATGAATCCTGGGGTTACCAGACCACCGGCTATTTCGGCGTCACGAGCCGTTACGGCACGCCGGACGATTTCCGCCACTTTGTCGATCAGTGCCACCAGGCGGGCATGGGCGTCATCCTCGACTGGGTACCCGGCCACTTTCCCAAGGACGATTTCGCGCTCGCCCGCTTCGATGGCAGCGCCCTCTACGAGCACGAGGACCCGCGCCTGGGCGAACACCAGGACTGGGGCACCTACATTTTCAATTACGGTCGCAGCGAAGTGCGCGGCTTTCTCCTGGGCAATGCCCATTTCTGGTTGTCAGAATTCCACCTGGATGGCCTGCGGGTGGATGCCGTGGCTTCCATGCTCTACCTCGATTACTCCCGAAAGCCCGGCGAATGGCTGCCCAACGCCTACGGTGGCCGTGAAAACCTGGATGCGCTGTCATTCCTGCGCGACGTGAACGTGATGGTGCACGAGCAATTCCCGGGAGCGCTCACCGTGGCCGAAGAATCCACGGCCTGGCCCATGGTGTCGCGTCCGGTGTATCTGGGCGGACTTGGTTTTTCCATGAAGTGGAACATGGGGTGGATGAACGACACGCTGCGCTATTTCTCGCGCGATCCCCTGTTCCGCCGCCATCACCATCATGACCTCACCTTCGGCCAACTCTACGCCTACAGCGAAAATTTCGTGCTGCCGTTCTCCCACGACGAAGTGGTGCACGGGAAAAAATCCCTGCTCGACAAAATGCCGGGAGATGTCTGGCAGCGCTTTGCCAACCTGCGGCTGCTGCTGTGTTACCAGATGACCTACCCCGGCAAGAAGCTCAACTTCATGGGCAACGAATTCGGCCACGGCAGCGAATGGCAGGTCAAATCCGGCCTCGACTGGAGCCTGCTGGAAACCCATTGGCACCAGGGCGTGCAAAAACTCTGTCGCGACCTCAACCGTCTCTACCAAAACCGGCCGGAACTGCACGACCTGGATTTCGAGCCCTCCGGTTTTCGCTGGCTCGAGTGCGACGATGCCGACCAGTCCGTGCTCAGTTACCAGCGCCTCGCGCGCGACGGCCGCTCGCTCCTCGTGATCCTCAACCTCACCCCCGTGCCGCGCCCGGGTTACCGCCTGGGCTTGCCTGCGGCAGGTTGCTGGCGCGAACTCGTCAACACCGACTCGACTTTTTACGGAGGCGGCGACCTCGGCAATGGCGGCACCCCGTTGCAAAGCCGGCCCCACCCCTGGAACGGGGCACCGTGTTCACTGTCACTCACCCTTCCGCCCCTTGCCGGCCTCATCCTGGAGTCCTGCTGACATGCCCGATCTCAACCGAACCCCCGCCTGGAGCGCCCTCGAACAGCATCAGCGCACCGTGGCCCCGCTGCACCTGCGCGATTTGTTCGCGCGCGACCCCGGCCGCTTCGAACGCTTTTCGCTACACGCGGGACCGCTGTTTCTGGACTATTCAAAAAACCGCGTCACCGACGAAAGCCTGACCCTGCTGCTCGCCCTGGCAAACGAATCAAAGCTGGCGGAATGGATCGAGCGCCTGTTCCGCGGCGAACGCGTGAACGGCACCGAGCGCCGTGCCGCCCTGCACACCGCGCTGCGCCAGCGCGGCAACGCGCCCGTGCTGCTGGACAGCCAAGACGTCATGCCGGAGGTGCGACGCGTGCAGGAGCAGATGAGAAAGTTTTCCGGATCGGTGCGCAGCGGCGACTGGCGCGGCTACACGGGACAGCCCATCACTGACGTGGTCAACATCGGCATCGGCGGTTCCGATCTGGGCCCGGCCATGGTGGTGAGCGCGCTGGATGCCGATTGCGGACCACTGCGCCTGCATTTCGTGTCGAACGTGGATGGTGCCGACCTGTCGCGCACCTTGCGCACGCTGAGCCCCGAGCAGACCCTGTTCGTGATTGCCTCGAAAACCTTCACCACCCAAGAAACGCTGCTCAATGCCCATTCGGCGCGCGACTGGTTTCTTGCCCAGGCCCGCGATCCGGTTCATGTGGCACGCCATTTCGTTGCGGTTTCCACCCAGCGCGACGAAGTGGTGCGCTTTGGCATCGACCCGGACCACATGTTCGAGTTCTGGGACTGGGTGGGCGGACGCTATTCGCTGTGGTCCGCCATCGGCCTGCCGATTGCACTGGCCATCGGCATGGACCGTTTCGATGCCCTGCTGGCCGGAGCCCACGAGATGGACGAGCATTTCCGGCACAGCCCCCTGGCGCGCAACATGCCGGTGCTCATGGGGCTGCTGGGCGTGTGGTACATCAATTTCTTCGGCTCCCAGACCCAGGCCATCCTGCCCTATGACCAGGGCATGCACCGCTTTGTCAGCCACATCCAGCAGGTGGTCATGGAAAGTAGCGGCAAAAGCGTCACGCGCGAAGGCCGCCCCGTCCACTGCGCCACGGGCAGCGTGGTGTGGGGAGGCCCTGGCACCAACGGCCAGCATGCCTATTTCCAGTTGCTGCACCAGGGCACCCCGCTCGTGCCGGCAGATTTTCTGGCGCCCATCGAGTCGCGTACGCCGCTGGGCGAACACCACCGCGTGCTGCTCTCCAATTTTCTGGCCCAACCCGAAGCACTGATGCGCGGCAAGACTGCCGCGGAAGTGCGCCAGGAACTGGAGCGAAGCGGCCTCAAGGGCGACGACCTCGAACGCCTGGTACCGCACCGCTGCTTTTCCGGCAACCGTCCCAGCAACACCCTGCTGTTCCAGAAACTCGACGCCCGCACCCTGGGAGCGCTGATCGCGCTCTACGAGCACAAGACGTTCGTGCAGAGCGTG
Organism: Betaproteobacteria bacterium; assembly: GCA_028868905.1. Taxonomy (GTDB): domain Bacteria; phylum Pseudomonadota; class Gammaproteobacteria; order Burkholderiales; family Ferrovaceae; genus JAKBAT01. Next base: position 9,955 of record JAGWTQ010000042.1, on the reverse strand, counting down.
CTGTGGGACATCAATGCCTTCGATCAGTGGGGCGTGGAATTGGGCAAGCAGCTGGCGCGCGATCTGCTCTCCGAGCTCTCAGGCGCCCCTGGCCGCGCCCCCCATGATGCGTCCACCAGCGGGCTGCTGGCCTACGTGCGCAGCCGCCTGCCGGGCAACTGAGCGCTCCCGTGAAAATCCTTTTCGTCACTTCCGAAATCCACCCCCTGGTCAAAACAGGAGGCCTGGGCGACGTGAGCCACGCCCTGCCGCCGGCCTTGCGCCAGGCCGGAATGGACGTGCGCGTGCTGGTGCCCGGTTATCCCGGTGTGATGTCCCGTGTGAGCAAGGCCAGCGTCGTATGCACGCTGGAAGCTCTGGCCCCCATATGGTCGCCCGCACGCCTGCTGGAAGCCCAACTGGAAGAGAGCGGCGTGCCGCTGTGGGTGGTGGACTGCCCGAGCCTGTACGACCGGCCGGGCGGACCCTACCAGGCCCCTGACGGCAACGACTGGGAGGACAACGCCCTGCGTTTCGGCTTTCTGTGCCATGTGGGAGCCTGGCTGTGCAACGCACCCTCGCCGCTGTCCTGGCGCCCGGACGTGGTCCACTGCAACGACTGGCAGTCCGGCCTGATCCCTGCCCTGCTGCGCCATCGCCAGCCCCCCCCTGTGCCCAGCGTGATCACCATCCACAACCTGGCTTTCCAGGGCAATTTCGACCCCCTGTGGGTGACCCGCCTGGGCCTGCCCATGGAAAGTTTCCACATGCAGGGCCTGGAATTTTACGGACACCTGTCATTTCTCAAGGCCGGCATCAACTATGCAGACCGCATCACCACCGTCAGCCCGCGCTACGCGCAGGAAATCCAGACCCCGGAGCTGGGCTGCGGACTGGACGGACTGCTGCGCCACCGAAGCGCCGATCTGGTGGGGATTCTCAACGGCATCGATGAAAGCTGGGACCCGGCGCATGACCCGGCGCTGCCTGCCGCCTTCGACGACCGGCGCCTGGTGGCCGGCAAGCGCCGCAACAAGGTCTTGCTGCAAAAGGACTGCGGCTTGACCAAGGACCCGGACGTTCCCCTGCTGGGCCTGGTGAGCCGCCTCACGTACCAGAAAGGCATCGACCTGCTGCTCGACGCACTGCCCGCGCTCATGGCGCACCCGCTCCAGCTGGCCTTGCTGGGCAGCGGCGAAGCGATCATGGAAAGCCGCCTGCGCGAAGCGGCCCGCGCTTATCCCGGACGCATGGGCGTAACCCTGAGTTTCGACGAACCCCTGTCGCACCGGATCATTGCCGGCTGCGACCTGTTCCTCATGCCTTCCCGCTTCGAACCCTGCGGGCTGGCCCAGATGTACGCCATGCGCTATGGCACCCCGCCGGTGGTGCGCGAAACCGGGGGGCTGGCAGATACGGTGGTGGACTGCACAGAAGAGGCCCTGCGCGAAGGCAAGGCCACGGGATTCAGCTTTCGCAATGCAGCCAGCGAGGACCTGACAGCCGCCGTGCAGCGCGCCCTGGCAGCTTACGAAGACCGCAAGGAATGGCGTCAGCTGCAAAAGACGGGAATGCGCCGGGACTTCAGCTGGAAACGGGCCGCCTCCGACTACGTCGGCATTTATCGGGCTTTGGCCAGTCCGGGATGAGGTCCGTTCACAGCCAGGTCATCAACCCCATTTCAAAAGGATGGGTCAGGCCGGGATGTTGCGGATAAAGCCGGATGTGGTAATCGAGCTGGCCACAAAGTTCCGGACGCAAATCAAGCGCGAACAGGTGCTCGCGCCCTCCGTCCAGCAGTCCCTGGCTTTCGAACCGGAGCGGGGGCACGGGGCGGTTGCCGGTGAGGGGACGACTGAGCAACAGTTCCACACACAGGTCCGAAGCTTGCAGCCCGTCCAGGTCCACCGCCACTTCCACCCGCATGCTGGAGCCGAAGGTCAGATGCCGCAGCGGTGCATCAAGGCGACGCATGGACACCTGCGGCCAGGCTTTGCGCACCCGCGCTTTCCAGGCGGCCAGGTCGCGCGCCACGGCAAAGCCCCCTTCTCCAAGCTGCGTGCCCTGACGCAGGGCCGGCACGTAGTAACGGTCGAGGTACTCATTGAGCATGCGACCGGTATTGAACTGCGTGAGCGTGGTCGCCATGGCGGCCTTTGATTTCGCCACCCAGCCGCTGGAGAAGCCGAACTTGCCGCGGTCGTAATACAGCGGCACCACCTGGTCCTGCAGTATTTCGTAGAGGGTGCGCGCATCTTCCAGGTTGCGCCGGCTCTCATCCAGGTAGTCCGGGGCCGGACGGATGGCCCACCCGTTTTTGCCGTCATACCCTTCGCCCCACCACCCGTCCAGCACGCTCAGGTTGAGCGTGCCGTTGATGCCGGCCTTCATGCCGGACGTGCCGCTCGCTTCCATGGGATAGAGCGGGGTGTTGAGCCACACGTCCACGCCAGCCACCAGGCGGCGCGCCAGCCCCATGTCGTAATTTTCCAGAAGCAGGATCTTGTCCTGGAACTCCGGCATCGCCGCAATGGCATGAATGCGGCGCATCATGTCCTGACCCGGCTGGTCCGCCGGGTGGGCCTTGCCGGCAAAAATGAACAGCACCGGACAATGGGGGTTGAGCACGATCTGGCGCAGCCAGTCGAGGTTGGAGAACAGCAGGTCGGCCCGCTTGTAGGTGGCAAAGCGGCGCGCGAAACCAATGGTCAGCACGTTGGGATCGTGCAGGTCGGCTTGCTTGAGCACGCGCTCGAGGTGCGCCTCGTTGCCCAGATTGCGGTAATGCCTGACCGACACCCGTTCACGCACGGCGTACAGCATCTGCGACTTGAGGGACTGGCGCACGCTCCAGTAGAGATGATCCGGGATGTCGTTGACGCTGTTCCAGAAGGTGCGGTCGGACAGGCGGTTGCGCCATTCGCCGCCGATGAAGCGATCAAACAGGTCCATCCATTCGCGGGCCAGGAACGTGGGGACGTGCACGGCATTGGTCACATACCCCATGGGATTTTCCTGCGCCGGAATCTGCGGCCAGAAACCGCCGCAAATGCGCGAACTGACTTCCCCGTGAATGCGGGACACGCCATTCTGGTGGCGCGAGCCGCGCACAGCCAGGGCCGTCATGTTGAATTCCGATCCCTCTCCGCCCGGGTCGTCTCCCAATGCCAGCAGGTCGCCCATATCCAGGCCCAACTCGCGGGCAGCCCCTTCAAAATAATGGGACACCATGTCGCGCGCGAAGTGGTCGTGGCCTGCCGGCACCGGCGTGTGGGTGGTGAAAACGGTGTTGGCGGCCACTGCTTCCAGCGCCGCATGCCACTCCAGGGCCGCATCCTTGACCAGGCTCCGCATGCGTTCCAGCACCAGGAACGCCGCATGGCCTTCATTGATGTGCCATATCGTGGGCTTGAGCCCCAGGCGCGCCAGGGCCCGTACGCCACCCACGCCCAGCACGATTTCCTGTTCGATGCGGATCTTGCGGTCGCCACCATAAAGCCGGTGGGTGATTTCGCGGTCGTCGGGCGCATTTTCCGGAAGATCCGTATCCAGCAGGTGGATTTTGACGTTGCCCACCTGTGCCCACCACACTTTCACCTGGACGGTGCGCGAACCCAGCGTCACCGGCACGTGAATTTCCTGGCCCTGCCCGTCCACTGCCGGACGCACCGGCAGCTCTTCGAAATCGGAATCGGCGTTGAGCGCAATCTGGTTGCCTTCGCGATCGATGGTCTGGGTGAAGTAGCCCTGCCGGTACAGCAGGCCGACCCCCACGAAGGGAAGCCGGAGGTCGCTCGCCGCCTTGCAGTGGTCGCCGGCCAGGATACCCAGGCCGCCGGAATAGATGGGAAAGCTTTCGTGGAACCCGAATTCGGCACAGAAATAGGCCACCAGGTCGGTTTCTGCCAGTTTGCCGGGACGGCGAATCGATCCGTTGTGATAGGTATCGAACGCGGACAGCACCCGGTTGTAGGCGGTCAGGAACGCCTGGTCCTCAGCAGCCTCGTTCAGATGGTGTTCGTCGATGCGGCGCAGAAACCGGATCGGGTTGGCGCCTACCAGATCCCACAGGCGGGGATTGAGGCGCGCAAAAAGGGTGCGCGTGGGGCGGTCCCAGCTGTACCAGAGATTGTTGGCCAGTTCCTCCAGCCGCGCCAACTTGGCTGGAATTCTCGGGTTGGTTTCCACCACAAACCGGGTACCCGGCCACTGACCGTTTTTCATGAACATTCCCTAAAGCAATCCCTTTCAGCCTACCACAGGTTTCATGTGCCCAGTGGCTCCAGGCTGCGGGGTTTCATGCGGTAATCCAGAAGGGTTCCCTTGCGCGCCCGGGTGCCCTGGTAGCGCTTGAGCTCAGCGGGCGTCAATTCCGCCAGCACTTCCGTGCCGGCACGGTTCACCCCGTGCACGGCCACGCCGCCCGGTCCCACCGGACAAACCGACAACAGGGCTTCCCCGCGATCGAGCCCCATCAGGATCACGCCCCGCCCGCGCGGCATGGCGCGCAACTCGTCGGCAGCAAACACCAGCAGGCGCCCTTTTTCCGAGAGGGCGGCCACCTGGCCAAACTGGGGCAGGCAGCGCGCTGCAGGAATGGGCGTCTCATCCGCTTCCAGGGTCAGGAATGCTTTCCCTCCCTTGACGCGCGAAACCAGGTCTTCTGCCGCCACCACGAATCCGGCGCCGCCGCTGCCCGCCACCAGGTAGCGTTCGCCCGGCGACACGGCAAAGGCACGGCACACCCGGGCGCCGGCCTGCAGGTCGATGAGGGTGGTCACCGGCACGCCGTCGCCACGGCCGCCCGGGATGTCCGAAGCTTTCACGGTGTAGGCCCGTCCCTGGGTATCGAGCACCACGATGGCATGCACCGTGCGCGTCTCCATCACGGCCAGGGGGCCGTCGCCCGCCTTGTAGCCAAACTGGGCGGCATCGAGCTGATGCCCCTGGCGTGAACGGATCCAGCCGTTGCGCGAAAGGGTGATGGTCACCGGTTCGTCCAGCACGGTGGGGGCCACCACCGTCGCTTCCACGGCCTCGATCAGGGTACGGCGGGCATCGCCGTACTGTTTGACGTCCGCCTCGATTTCGCTGCACAGCAGTTCCGTCTGTGCGTCGCGATGGTCGAGCAGATGGCGCAGATCGCGCCGTTCAGCCTTGAGCGACTTGAGCTCCTGCTCGATCTTGATGCCTTCCAGGCGTGCCAGCTGGCGCAGGCGGATTTCAAGGATGTCTTCGGCCTGCACTTCGGTGAGCCCGAACTGGCTCATGAGGGCGGCCTTGGGTTCGTCCGATTCGCGGATGACGCGAATGACTTCGTCGATGTGCAACAGCGCGAGCTGCCGTCCTTCCAGGATGTGGATGCGCCGCTCCACTTCGTTCAGGCGATGGCGGCTGCGTCGCACCACGGTTTGGTAACGAAAATCGACCCACTCCACCAGGATGGTGCGCAGATCCTTCTGGCGCGGCTGTCCGTCGCGCCCCAGCAGGACCAGGTTGATCGGCAGGTTGGACTCCAGGCGCGTGTGCGCCAGCAGCAGGTTCACGAACTCCTGGGGCTCCTGGCGGCTCGACTTGGGTTCAAACACCAGCCGCACCGGCGATTGCTTGTCCGATTCGTCGCGCACCGTGTCCAGGGCGCCCAGCATCAGGGCTTTGAGGTTGGCCTGCTCGGGCGACAATGATTTCTTGCCTTCACGCGGGCGCGGGTTGGTCACTTTTTCCACGTCTTCCAGCACGTCGCGGGCCGAAACCCCGTAAGGCAGTTCGGTCACGACCACGCGCCACTGGCCGCGCGCCAGTTCTTCCACGATCCAGCGCGCACGCGTCTTCAGGCTGCCACGGCCACTCGCGTAGGCGGCAGCGATGTCTTCCGGGCTGGAAATGATCTGGCCGCCACCGGGCAGGTCCGGGCCCTTGATGATCTTGAGCAGCTTGGACAACGGCAGGTCGGGGTCACGCAACAGGGCGATGGCCGCCTTGCCCACTTCGACAAGATTGTGCGAGGGGATTTCCGTGGCCATACCCACGCCAATGCCGGCGGCCCCGTTGAGGAGCAGCATGGGCAGGCGCGCCGGCAGCAGCTTGGGTTCCTGGAACGAGCCGTCGTAGTTGGGCCCGAAATCCACGGTGTCGCGGTCGATTTCCGAAAGCAGCAACTCGGCCACCGGCGTGAGCCGGCATTCCGTGTAGCGCATGGCGGCGGCGCCGTCGCCATCGCGGCTGCCGAAATTGCCCTGGCCGTCGATCAGGGGATAGCGCAGCGAAAAGTCCTGGGCCTGGCGCACCAGGGCTTCGTAAGCAGCCGAGTCGCCATGGGGGTGATATTTGCCGATCACGTCACCCACCACCCGCGCCGATTTCACGTGCCTTGCCGGGCGATATAGCCCCAGCTCATGCATGGCAAACAGGATGCGGCGCTGCACCGGCTTCTGGCCGTCGGCCACGTCCGGCAGGGCGCGGCCCATGACCACGCTCATGGCGTATTCAAGGTAGCTGCGTTCAACGAACGCGGACAGGTCGAGCGACTCTTCTCCGTTGCCTTGCGCCGGACGGGGCTGGTCCGGGGGCGGATCGCCAGCCGGCGGCATTGCGGCGGCGGACGAAAAAAGATCGCCGGTCACGGCCGGGTTCGGGGCTTTGCTTCGGGTCATTTAGATATCCACTTCCACGTCGGTGCCGTGCTGTTCCATCCATTCGCGTCGCGCGCTGGCTTCGCCCTTGCCCATCAGGCGCGAAAAGACCGTGTGCGCCACGCCGCGGTCATGCGCCAGGATGCGCACCGGCAGCACGCGCCGGGTGTCGGGGTTCATGGTGGTTTCCCACAGCTGTTCGGGGTTCATTTCGCCCAGGCCCTTGAAGCGCCCGACGCTCCAGCTGCCAGACCGCAGCCCTTCCTTCTGCAGCCGGTCTTCCAGCGCCGAGAGCTCGCCTTCATCCAGGGCATAAAGCTTGCGCGCCGGACGCTTGCCGTGCGGAGGCACGTCGATGCGAAACAGGGGGGGGCTGGCCACGCACACGTGGCCGGCGGCGATCAGGGCCGGGAAATGCATGAAAAACAGCGTGAGCAGCAGCACCTTGATGTGGCTGCCGTCCACATCCGCATCCGACATGATGATGATGCGTTCGTAGCGTCGCCCTGAAAGGTCGGGTTGCTCGTCCGGCCCGTGCGGGTCCACGCCGATGGCCACGGCGATGTCGTGGATTTCGGTGTTGGCGAACAGGCGGTCGCGATCCACTTCGAACGTGTTGAGGACCTTGCCGCGCAGCGGCAGGATGGCCTGAGTGTGCTTGTTGCGGGCCAGCTTGGCCGAGCCGCCGGCGGAATCACCTTCCACCAGGAACAGTTCGCGCTCGGTCATGTCGTCCGACTCGCAGTCGGTGAGCTTGCCGGGCAGCACCGCCACCCCGCTGCCTTTTTTCTTTTCCACCTTCTGGCTCGACTTCATGCGCGCCATGGCCTGGCGGATGGCCAGCTCGGCAATTTTCTTGCCCCATTCCACATGGCCGTTGAGCCACACTTCGAAAGGATCGCGGATCATGCCCGAAACCAGTTTCAGGGCATCGCGGCTGGTCAGCTTTTCCTTGGTCTGCCCCTGGAACTGGGGATCGAGGATGCGTGCCGACAGCACGTAGTGCAGGCGCGCCGACACGTCTTCCATTTGCAGGCGCACGCCCCGTGGCAACAGGCTGTGATGATCGATGAAGGATTTCACGGCTTCGAACACGCCGGTGCGCAGGCCCGCTTCATGGGTGCCTCCCGCCGCCGTGGGAATGAGATTGACGTAAGACTCGCCCTGTCCGCCTCCTTCCTCGAACCAGGCGAAAGCCCAGGCCGCCCCTTCCCCTTCGGCAAAGCTGTCGGCTTCGGAGCGCGTTTCCACATAGCGCTCGCTGGCAAACACGGGGACGGCGGGCTCCTGGTGGTCCGAAAGCTCTTCCAGGTAGCCTTTCAGGCCCTCGGGGTAATGCCAGGTGCGGGTGGGCTGTGCCTTGTCGCGCTCCACGTGCAGAACCACGTTCACGCCGGGCAGCAGTACGGCCTTGGCACGCAGCACGCGCTCGAGTTCCTGCAGCGACACCTGGGGGGAATCGAAATAGCGCGGATCGGGCGTGGCCCGCACCAGCGTTCCGGATTCGCCGGCCGGGCATTTGCCCATCACGGCGAGCGGTTCCACCACGGCCCCGTCGGCGAAAACGATGCGATGGATTTTTCCCTCCCGCCGGACCGTCACTTCCAGGCGCCGGGACAGCGCATTGGTGACGGACACCCCCACCCCGTGCAGACCGCCGGAAAAGGCATAGGCGCCGGCGCCCCCCGTTTTGTCGAACTTGCCGCCCGCATGCAGGCGGGTGAAAACAAGCTGGACCGTGGGTTCCTTCTCTTCCGGATGCAATCCCACCGGAATGCCGCGCCCATCGTCCTCCACGCTCACCGAGCCGTCTGCATGCAGCGTGACTTCGATGCGACGGGCGAAACCGCCCAGGGCTTCGTCGGCCGCGTTGTCGATGACTTCCTGGATGATGTGGGTGGGATCCTGGGTCCGGGTGTACATCCCCGGACGCTCCTTGACGGGCTCGAGCCCTTTCAGGACGCGGATACTGGATTCGCTATAACGACCTTGTGCCAAAAGACAATTCCTTGCAATACCCGTACGAGCGGCGGTGTTGCCGCTAAAATGCTGCCTGCGATCATCGCATCATTGGGGGCGCTCGCCAAGTCTTGCGCAGACGGTCATGACGAATATCTGGGACGCACTCATCGTGGGAAGCGGCTTTTCAGGGCTTGCCATGGCCGATCGGCTGCAGCGCTCGGGTGGCTGGCGCTTCCTGATCCTGGAACGGGACGAGGCAGTGGGCGGCACCTGGCGCGACAACCGCTACCCGGGCTGCGCCTGCGACGTGCCTTCGCACCTGTATTCCCTTTCTTTCGCAGCCGCCCACGATTGGCCGCGCCGCTATGCCGGGCACGCGGACATTCAGGCCTACCTCGAAGCCGTGGCGCGCCGTTTCCAGCCCCACCTGCGCTGCAACGCGGCCGTCACGCAGGCCGCGTTCGACGAGGCGCAAGCCCTCTGGCACGTCACCCTGGCCGATGGCAGCGTGTTGCGCACGCGCTTTCTGATAGCCGGCCTGGGGCCGCTCAATCGACCGGCCCTGCCCGACTTTCCGGGGCTGGAACAGTTTGCCGGACGCGTGTTCCACTCCATGCACTGGCCGCAGGACCTGTCCTGCCAGGGGAAACGCGTGGCCGTGGTGGGAACCGGCGCCTCGGCCATCCAGATCGTGCCGGCCCTGGCCTCCCGCGTCGAGCAGCTGACGGTCTTCCAGCGTTCCGCGCCCTGGGTGGTCGCGAAAGGAGACCGCCCCTATTCCCGTTTCGCGCGCGCCTGCCTGCGCCGCATACCCGGTTTGCGCACCCTCTATCGGGCCTGGCTGTATGCCTCCCAGGAAATCGTGGGGCTGGCCTTCCTGCACCCGGCGCTGATGCGCCTGGCCTCGCGCCGCGTGAGCCAGGGGCTCGGTCGGCGCATAACCGACCCGGCGCTGCGCCAGCAGCTGACGCCGCATCACCCCATGGGTTGCAAGCGCATCCTGCTCTCCGACGATTACTACCCGGCTTTGCAACGCCCCAACGTGACCCTGGTGACAGACCCCATCGTACGCATCACCCCGGGCGGGGTCGTCAGCGCGGACGGGCGCGAACATGCTGCAGACGTGCTGGTGTTTGCCACCGGCTTCCGCCATGCCGAAGTGCCGTCCGAACCCGTCATCCGGGGCCTGGACGGAAAAACCCTGCAGCACGTCTGGCGCGAGCGGCGCGTGGCCTACCTGGGCAGCGCCGTGGCTGGCTTCCCCAACTTTTTTCTGCTGGGCGGCCCCAACAGCGGCCTGGGACACAATTCCGTGGTGTTCATGATCGAGGCCCAGGCCCACTGGATTCTGCAAGCCCTGCGTGCCGCCCGCCGCCGGCAGG
>JAGWTQ010000041.1 GCA_028868905.1 Betaproteobacteria bacterium | reverse complement strand
CCACCTGCTGTTTCAGTTTTACGTGGCCGACGGCAAGCTGTCCTGCCAGCTCTACCAGCGCTCCTGCGACGTGGGGCTGGGCGTGCCGTTCAACATCGCTTCCTACGCCCTGCTCACCCACCTGGTGGCTCACCAATGCGGCCTGCAGGCGGGAGATTTCGTCTGGACGGGGGGAGATTGCCACATTTACCTGAACCACGTGGACGCCCTGCGCGAACAGCTCACGCGCACGCCCTACCCCCTGCCTCGGCTTGAGTTGCTGCGCAAGCCGGCATCACTGTATGACTACCGCTTTGAAGACGTCCGCATCGACAACTACCAGGCTCACCCGCACATTCCCATGCGGGTAGCCGTCTGAAAGACCTCCCCGCGCGACTCAGTGCACCGCTTCGGGCTTGGTTTCCTCGTCGAAGCCCAGCACGATCTGGTCGTCTTCGCTGACGTCGATGGTGACCTTGCCGCCCGACACCAATCGTCCGAACAGGAGTTCATCGGCCAGGGCGCGGCGGATGGTGTCCTGGATCAGACGCGCCATGGGACGCGCCCCCATGAGCGGATCGAAGCCCTGTTCCGCCAGATGGTGCCGCAGGTCATCCGTAAACGTGGCTTCCACGCGCTTTTCGTGCAACTGCGACTCGAGCTGCAGCAGGAACTTGTCCACCACCCGCAGGATGATCTGCTGGTCAAGGGCCGCAAACGAAATGATGGCATCCAGGCGGTTGCGGAATTCCGGCGTGAACAGGCGCTTGATGTCCGCCATTTCGTCGCCCTTGCGCGCGCCCGTGATGAACCCGATTCCGGTTTTGGTGAGCGCATCGGCACCCGCGTTGGTGGTCATGATGATCACCGTGTTGCGGAAATCCGCCTTGCGGCCGTTGTTGTCCGTGAGCGTGCCGTGGTCCATCACCTGCAGCAGGATGTTGAAAATGTCCGGGTGTGCCTTTTCGATTTCGTCGAGCAGGAGCACGGAATAAGGGTGCTTGGCGATGGCTTCGGTCAGCAGGCCACCCTGGTCGAATCCCACGTAACCGGGCGGCGCGCCGATCAGCCGCGACACGGCATGGGGCTCCATGTATTCGGACATGTCAAAGCGAATCAGCTCCACGCCCAGGGTGTAGGCGAGTTGCCGTGCCACTTCCGTCTTGCCCACGCCGGTGGGGCCTGAAAACAGGAAGGAGCCGATGGGTTTCTGGGGGTTGCCCAGACCGCTGCGCGCCATCTTGATGGCGGCTGCCAGCGCGTCGATGGCCTTGTCCTGGCCAAACACCACCGCCTTGAGGTCGCGGTCGAGCGTCTTCAGCGCCGTGCGGTCGGTGTTGGACACATTGCGCGCCGGGATGCGGGCGATTTTCGCCACGATCTCCTCGATGTCGCCTTTGCCGATCACCTTGCGCTGGCGTGACTTGGGCAGGATGCGTTGGGCTGCGCCTGCTTCGTCGATGACGTCGATGGCCTTGTCCGGCAAATGGCGATCGTTGATGAAGCGGGCCGACAGCTCGGCCGCGCTGGTAAGCGCCGATTCGCTGTAACGCACCCCGTGGTGGCTTTCAAAGCGGGATTTGAGGCCGCGCAGGATCTGCACCGTCTCGTCGATCGTGGGCTCAACCACGTCGATTTTCTGGAAACGACGCGAAAGCGCATGGTCCTTCTCGAAAATGCCGCGGTATTCCGTGTAAGTGGTGGCGCCAATGCAACGCAGCGTGCCTTTGGACAACGCCGGCTTGAGCAGGTTGGACGCATCCAGCGTGCCGCCCGAAGCCGCTCCGGCCCCGATCAGCGTGTGGATTTCGTCGATGAACAGGATGCTGTGGGGGTCGTCCTGCAGCTGGCGCAGCACGGCCTTGAGGCGCTGTTCGAAGTCGCCACGATACTTGGTGCCTGCAAGCAGGGCCCCCATGTCCAGGGAATACACCGTGGACTTGGCCAGGATTTCCGGAATGTTGCCGGCCACGATGCGTGTCGCCAGGCCTTCGGCAATGGCCGTCTTGCCCACGCCGGCTTCGCCCACGAGGATGGGGTTGTTCTTGCGGCGGCGGCAGAGGATCTGGATGACGCGCTCCACTTCCCGCTCACGCCCGATCAGGGGATCGATCTTGCCTGCATTCACCTGCGCATTGAGGTTGAGCGTGAAGCTCTGCAGGGCGCCGCTGTTCTGGCTGTCGGCCTCGCTTTCCTGGGGCTGCTCTTCACGCGGGGTGCCCTGGGGCACTTTCGTGATGCCATGGGCAATGAAATTGACCATGTCGAGGCGGCTGATGCCCTGCTGGGTCAGGAAATACACAGCGTGTGAATCCTTTTCCCCAAAAATGGCCACCAGCACGTTGGCGCCGGTCACTTCCTTCTTGCCGGAAGACTGCACGTGCAGGATGGCGCGCTGGATGACCCGCTGGAATCCCAGGGTCGGCTGCGTGTCCACGTCGCCTTCACCCGGCACCTTGGGTGTATGTTCGCGCACGAAATCGGACAATTCCTTGCGCAAGGCTTCGATATCCGCGCCGCAAGCCCGCAGTACGTCCACCGCCGACGGGTTGTCCATGAGGGCGAGCAGCAGGTGCTCCACCGTAATGAACTCGTGGCGCTTCTGGCGCGCATCGACGAACGCCATGTGCAGGCTGACTTCCAGTTCTTGAGCAATCATGTTCCGTTTTCCTCCATCACGCATTGCAGCGGATGCTGATGTTGCCTTGCATAACTGATCACACGCTCCACCTTGGTGGCCGCCACGTCACGGGGATAAACCCCGCATACCCCGCGCCCTTCGGTATGGACCTGGAGCATCACTCGCGTGGCCGCTTCCCGTTCCAGGGCAAAAAACTGTTGCAGCACCTGCACCACAAATTCCATGGGCGTGAAATCGTCGTTCAGCAGTACGACATTGAAAAGAGACGGCGGTTTCGTCTTGGCGCGTTCTTTTTCGAGAACGGGTTCTGCTGGATTTCTGGCTGTCATGAACTGTTGCGTGCCTAACCGGGTATCGACTGCGATCAGAAATGCTTGATCTCGGCTTTCAGTCTAATCATTTCTCGTTTTTTGGCAAGGGCTGGCCTCCGTAGGGGCCGGTTTTCCGCCTGAACGATTAATTCACCTTAACTACTTGACTTTACCCGTAAAAGTCGCGTAAAAGATGTTCTGGCGTTTGGTTCAAGATGTCTGCATCACCGGTTCCACCGTTTGCTGGCCTTGAAACTCAAACCGTTCCGGGTGTAACAGGCCCATTTCAATGACAGGAAAGCAAACAATGGCAACAGGCACAGTCAAGTGGTTCAACGATTCCAAGGGTTATGGCTTCATCACCCCTGACGATGGCAGCGAAGACCTTTTCGCCCACTTTTCGGCAATCCAGATGGGTGGCTTCAAAACCCTGAAGGAAGGTCAGAAAGTCACTTTTGAAGTTACTCAAGGCCCCAAGGGCAAGCAGGCTTCCAACATCCAATCTGCATAAAACATTGCATGACGCGGACTCACGTCCGCGGGGTGCCCTGAAAAACCCCTGCCTTCGCAGGGGTTTTTTTATGCGGCGACGCCTCAGAGATGCTGGATCAGGGCCTGGCCGAAGCCGGAACAGGACAGCTGGGTGGACCCGGGCATCAGTCGGGCAAAGTCGTAAGTCACTGTTTTTGCAGCAATCGTCTTTTCCATGGCTTTGACGATGGCATCCGCCGCCTCGACCCAGCCCATGTGCCGCAACATCATTTCCGCCGACAGGATCATGGAACCCGGGTTGACGTAATCCTTGCCGGCATATTTGGGCGCCGTGCCGTGGGTGGCTTCGAACATGCTCACCGAATCCGACAGGTTCGCCCCGGGGGCAATCCCAATGCCGCCCACCTGGGCCGCCAGCGCGTCCGAAATGTAGTCGCCGTTGAGGTTCAAGGTGGCGATCACGTCGTACTCCTCGGGACGCAGCAGGATCTGCTGCAAGAACGCATCGGCAATCACGTCCTTGATCACGACCCCGTTGGGCAGCTTCATCCAGGGCCCGCCGTCCAGCAGTTCCGCCCCGAATTCGCGCTGACAGAGGGCGTAGGCCCAGCTTTTGAACGCTCCTTCGGTGAACTTCATGATGTTGCCCTTGTGGACGATGGTGACCGACTTGCGACCGTTGTCGATGGCGTACTGCACGGCCTTGCGCATCAGGCGCTCCGTCCCTTCGCGCGACACGGCCTTGATGCCGATGCCTGAAGTTTGCGGGAAGCGGATGGCCGTGACCTTCATTTCCTTCTGCAGGAAGTCGATGACCTTGCGTGCTTCCGGAGAGGCCGCGTCCCACTCGATGCCGGCATAAATGTCTTCGGAGTTTTCGCGGAATATCACCATGTCGGTCTTGTGCGGCTCGCGCAGGGGGCTGGGCACCCCCGTGTACCAGCGCACCGGGCGAAGACAGACATACAGGTCCAGCTGCTGGCGCAGGGCCACGTTGATGGAGCGAATGCCCCCGCCCACCGGGGTGGTCAGCGGACCCTTGATGGACACCACGTAGTCGCGCACCGCATGCAGCGTTTCTTCGGGCAGCCACACGTTGTCGCCATAGACCCGCACCGATTTTTCGCCCGCATAGACTTCCATCCAGGAAATCTTGCGCCGGCTGCCGTAGGCCTTTGCCACGGCGGCATCCACCACCGCTTTCATGACCGGCGTGATGTCCACGCCGGTGCCGTCCCCTTCGATGAACGAAATGATCGGCTGATCGGGCACTTCCAGGGAATAGTCCGGCTTGACGCGAATCTTTTCCCCGGTCGAGGGAACCTTGATGTGCTGGTACATGATGGTCGATGCCTCCTTAAAAAAACGCTTGTGTCATATGTCTTATATATGATATACCATTTGCCATGCTCTGGGGAACCTGTATTTTCCCCACCCCCCAATTCCGTTGGAGCCCGCCATGGCCCACAAAACTGCGGATCTTTGCGATCAACTGGGTGACGCCGCTGCCGTCGCCGACCCGGTGTTAGCCAATTATGGTGGCATGAGCGCATTTGGCGGGCAAATTGCCACGGTCAAGGTATTTGAGGACAACTCTCTGGTGCGCGTCGCCCTGGAAACCCCGGGGTTTGGGCGCGTACTCGTCATCGACGGGGGCGGATCCCTCCGTTGCGCCCTGGTGGGCGACCAGCTCGCCACCCTGGGCGTCAAACATGGCTGGGCCGGCATCATCGTTTATGGCTGCATTCGCGACTCGCTGGCGATTGCGGAAATGGACATCGGTGTGCAGGCCCTGGGCACCCATCCCCGCAGGTCCATCAAAAAAGGCGAAGGCGCGGCGGATATCCCCGTCACCTTTGCCGGCGTCACATTCCGGCCCGGCGCCTGGCTATACGCGGACGACGACGGTCTGCTCGTCACCGCCCAGCGCGTCAGCCCCCTCTGATTCATACCCCATTCAGGAGATTTTCATGAGCGTCGAACAGGAAATTGCCAAACTCAGGAAGGACTGGGCGGAAAACCCCCGCTGGAAAGGCATCCACCGCCCCTACAGCGCGGAAGACGTGGTTCGCCTGCGCGGCAGCCTGCAGGAAGAACACACGCTGGCCCGCCATGGCGCGGAAAAGCTGTGGCATCTGTGCAAAACCGAACCCTATGTCAACACCCTGGGCGCCCTCACCGGCAACCAGGCCATGCAGCAGGTCAAGGCCGGCCTCAAGGCCATCTACCTGTCCGGATGGCAGGTGGCGGGCGACGCCAACGATTCCCTGCAAATGTACCCGGACCAGTCGCTCTATGCCGTGAGTTCCGTGCCCACGGTGGTGCGCCGGATCAACAACGCGCTGCGCCGTGCCGACCAGCTTCACTGGGCTGAAGGCAACCGCAGCGTCGACTGGTTCGCCCCCATCGTGGCCGATGCCGAGGCGGGCTTTGGCGGAGTGCTCAACGCCCACGAGCTGATGAAGGCCATGATCGAGGCTGGCGCCGCCGGCGTGCACTTCGAGGACCAGCTTGCCGCCGCCAAGAAATGCGGCCACCTGGGCGGCAAGGTCCTGGTTCCCACGCAGGAAGCCGTGCAAAAGCTGGTGGCCGCCCGCTTTGCTGCGGACCTGATGGGCGTGCCCACCATCCTGCTGGCGCGCACGGATGCCGAAGCGGCCACCCTGCTCACCTCGGACGTGGACCCGCGCGACCGGGTGTTCTGTACCGGCGAGCGCACTTCCGAGGGCTTCTACCGGGTGCGCAACGGCCTGGAAGCTTCCATCGCACGCGGGCTCGCCTACGCCGAGGTGGCCGACATGGTGTGGTGCGAAACCGGCAAGCCCGACCTGCAGTTTGCCCGGCAGTGGGCGGAGGCCATCCGGCGCGAGTACCCGGACAAGATGCTGGCCTACAACTGCTCCCCTTCCTTCAACTGGAAAAAACACCTGGACGACGCCACCATCGCCAAATTCCAGCGCGAACTGGGCGCCATGGGGTACAAGTTCCAGTTCATCACCCTGGCCGGATTCCATTCCCTCAACTACGGCATGTACGAGCTGGCGCGCGGCTATGCCCAGGACGGCATGACCTCGTACGTGAAGCTGCAGGATGCGGAATTCGCTGCGGAAAAGTACGGCTATACCGCCACCCGCCACCAGCGGGAAGTGGGAACCGGCTACTTCGACGAAGTGACCCAGGTCATCCAGGGAGGCGCTTCCTCCACTACGGCACTGGCTGGTTCCACGGAAGCGGAACAGTTTCATTGACCCTTTTGAAGCCCTCGGCGATCCCGAAGGCCTGCCCGCCCCGGTTTCCGGGGCGGATTTTTCTTTTTTGTCCTTAGTCTAACCCGACGTCATGCGGTAATATTGCAATGCAACATAATCAACCCCCAGAGGCCCCCATGAACGCCAATTTCCGTCCCGCCGGCCTGACCCTTACAGGCCCGATGCACGCGGGTTTCGAGCAAATGCTGACGCCCGAGGCCCTTGAGTTCCTGACCCTGCTGTGCCGCACATACGAACCCCGCCGGCAGGAGCTGCTGGCCTTGCGCGAGCGCCGCCAGAGCGAATTTGACCGGGGCCTGCGTCCCGACTTCCTTCCCGAAACCGCCGCCATCCGCCAGGCCGAGTGGAAAGTGGCCCCCTGCCCGCCCGAGCTGCAGGATCGCCGGGTGGAAATCACCGGGCCCACCGACCGCAAAATGGTGATCAACGCCCTGAATTCGGGCGCCAACGTGTTCATGGCGGATTTCGAGGATTCCACCACCCCCACCTGGGAAAACTCGGTGCAGGGGCAGATCAACATCCGTGATGCCGTAAACCGCACCATCGAACATGTGAATGCGGACGGCAAAATCTACCGCCTCAAGGAAAAACCCGCAGTCCTGATGGTCCGCCCGCGCGGCTGGCATCTAAACGAAAAGCACGTGCTGCTGGACGGGCAACCCATTTCCGGCAGCCTTTTCGATTTCGCTCTGTACTTTTTCCACAATGCGCACGCGCTGCTGGCTCGCGGCAGCGGCCCCTACTTTTACCTGCCCAAGCTGGAAGGACACCTCGAAGCCCGCCTGTGGAACGACATTTTCGTCACCGCCCAGAAGGCGCTGGGCATTCCCGCAGGCACCATCAAGGCCACCGTCCTGATCGAAACCGTGCTCGCCACCTTTGAAATGGACGAAATCCTGTACGAGCTGCGCGAGCACAGCGGCGGGCTGAATTCCGGGCGCTGGGATTACATTTTCAGCTGCATCAAGAAGTTCAGGACCGACCCCGACTTCATCCTGGCCGACCGCAACCTGGTCACCATGACCGCCCCCTTCATGCGCGCCTATGCCCTGTTGCTGGTCAAGACCTGCCACCGCCGGGGTGCTTTCGCCATGGGCGGCATGGCGGCCCAGATTCCGATCAAGAACGATCCGGCAGCCAACGAGGCGGCTCTCTCCAAAGTACGCGAAGACAAGACCCGCGAAGCCACCGACGGCTACGACGGCACCTGGGTGGCCCACCCCGGCCTGGTGTCCGTGGCACGGGAGATTTTCGACCGCCACATGCCCACCCCGAACCAGATCGGGCGCCGGCGCGACGACGTTCAGGCCACGGCAGCCGACCTGCTGGCCTTCTCGCCGCGCGCTCCGATCACCGAAGCGGGGCTGCGCATGAACATCAACATCGGCCTGCAGTACCTGGGATCCTGGCTGGCCGGAACGGGTTGCGTACCCATCCACCACCTGATGGAGGATGCCGCCACCGCCGAAATTTCCCGCGCCCAGATCTGGCAGTGGATTCGCAGCCCGCACGGGATTCTGGAGGATGGCCGTAAAGTCTCGGTGGAATTGTTCCGCTCGCTGCTGCCTTCCGAACTCCGGAAAATTCGCGAGGAGCTGGGAGAAGCGCAATATGCGGCGGGAGCCTACGAGGATGCCGCCCGCATGTTTGATGCCCTCACCACTTCGGAAGACTTTGTGGAGTTCCTGACGTTGCCAGGCTACGAATATATTCCCTGAGCCGGGTCAACCTGCATGAACCCGTTTGCGTTACTGTCAGGCGGCGTCTAAAATTGGCGCCTGTCGCCTGGTTCAACTTTTGATAACCCAGAGGAATTGATCATGTCCAAATTGCTGTCTGCCCTGACCGCTGCCGTTTTCGCCGCTGTCAGCCTGTCCGCCATCGCCGCTGACGCTCCCGCTCCGGCCCCCGCCAAGCCTGCAGCCGCCCCGATGGCCGCTCCTGCGCCCGCAAGCGACAAGGCTGCCAGCAAGGCTCCTGCCGCGAAACATGCCAAGAAAAAGGTCAAAAAACACAAGAAAGCCAAGAAATCGGCCCCTGCAGCAAACTAAGCCGGGCTCCACAGCCGGCAAACGAGGCAGGGGCTGACCCCCCTGCCTTTTTCATTTCCAGCCCAACTCGCGCGCAACCCCAAGCCATGGCCAAACCCCGCGTCGTCGTCGGACTATCCGGCGGCGTAGACTCTTCGGTATCCGCCCTCCTGCTCAAGGAGCAGGGCTACGACGTGGTCGGCCTGTTCATGAAGAACTGGGAAGACGACCCCCACTGCAATTCGCGGGAAGACCTGGTGGACGCCGTATCGGTGGCCGACCTGCTCGACATCGAAATGGAAGCGGTCAACTTTGCCGCCGAATACCGCGAGCGGGTATTCCAGAATTTCCTCACCGAGTACCAGGCCGGACGCACTCCCAACCCCGACATCCTGTGCAACTCGGAAATCAAGTTCAAAGCGTTTCTCGACCATGCCTTAAGCCTGGGCGCCGACTTCATCGCCACCGGGCACTACGCCCGCGTGCGCAAAAACGGCGACCAATACGAGCTGCTGCGGGGACGCGACCCCTCCAAGGACCAGAGCTACTTTCTCTACCGGCTGAACCAGGCCCAGCTCTCGCGCACCCTTTTCCCGGTGGGGGACCTCCTCAAATCGGAAGTGCGCGCCATTGCCCGCAAGGCCGGACTGCCCACCGCGGCAAAAAAGGACAGCACCGGCATCTGCTTCATCGGGGAGCGCCCGTTCCGGGAATTCCTGCAACGCTACCTGCCCATTACCCCGGGTCCCATGAAAACGCCCGATGGCACCGTCATGGGCGAGCACCAGGGGCTGATGTATTACACCATCGGCCAACGCCAGGGACTGGGCATCGGCGGCGCCGGAGAAGCCTGGTACGTGGCCGGAAAGGACATTGCGGAAAACACCCTGCGGGTGGTTCAGGGGCACGGCCACCCCTCATTG
This sequence comes from Betaproteobacteria bacterium, assembly GCA_028868905.1. Taxonomy (GTDB): domain Bacteria; phylum Pseudomonadota; class Gammaproteobacteria; order Burkholderiales; family Ferrovaceae; genus JAKBAT01. The sequence goes on along the minus strand of JAGWTQ010000041.1, from coordinate 8,334 downwards.
CAGAAAGGCTGGCTGGAAGCGGACCAGTTGTCCTGGATTGCTGAAGCACGTCCGCAGGCGCGCGCGGGCTACGGCGCCAAAAGCCGCTACCGCCAGCAGGATGCAGCCTGCGCTCTGGCCTTCGAAGACCCCGCTTCCCTCACCCTGCAATTCAGCGAACCCCAGTGGGCCATCACCCCGGGGCAGTCCGCCGTGCTCTACGACGGCGAAGTCTGCCTGGGCGGCGGCATCATCACCGCCTAGGGGTTGGGCGGCGTTTCCTTGAAGGATTTGCGCTGGGCCAGCTTGTTGGCCAGCGCGTCGAGGTTGGGATAACGCTTGCGCCAGTCCAGGTCGGGAAAGCGGAAATCGAGCCAGAACAGCATGCAGCCGGTGGCAATGTCCGACAAGTTCATGGCATCGGCCGTGCACCAGGCGCGCTGGCCCAGTTCGCGGGCCATCAGGGCCAGACCCCGGTCCATCTTGCCGCGCTGCTTGTCCAGCCAGGCCGGGCTGCGTTCGTTTTCAGGGCGGCGCAGTTCCAGCACGATGGCCACGCCCGCGTCCAGGATACCGTCCGCCAGCGCTTCCCAGCGCTTGACCAGGGCCCGTTCGCGGGTGGGTTCGGGAATGAGGTGTGCCACCGGGTTGATGGCATCCAGGTACTCGGTGATGACCTGCGAATCGAACAGGCACACGCCGTCATCCAGCACGAGAGCCGGGATTTTGCCCAAGGGATTGTATTGTTCGATGGGGGGCGGCGAGCCGGCCATGCAGTCGGAAACGAATTCGAAATCAATGTGTTTTTCCAGCAGCACGACGCGCACCTTGCGTGCGAACGGGCTTGTGACGGAACCAAGAAGCTTCATGGACTGCAGCCTTCCTCATGAACGAACAGGAAGGCGATTATAGCACCGGACATTTTCACGCCTTTGCCGCATCGCATCCGTGCGCGGCATGGCCTCCCCCGATTTCCTGTAAAATGCCCCCTTCCTTAATTCCGCTTTTGTCCGTTCTATGCCCGCTTCCCCCTTGACCGCCCTGTCGCCCCTCGACGGCCGCTACAGCGACCGCCTCGACCCGCTGCGCCCCTTCTTCAGCGAATATGCGCTGATCCGTTTTCGCACGCTCATCGAAATCGAGTGGCTCAAGGCGCTGGCGCACCATCCCGGCATCCCGGAAATCGCCCCTTTCTCGCAGGACACCGTGGCCCAGCTCGACCGCCTCGTGACCCAGTTTTCCGAAACGGACGCCGCCCAGATCAAGGCCATCGAAGTGCGCACCAATCACGATGTGAAGGCGCTGGAGTACTGGCTGCGGGAAAAGCTGTCGGACAATGCCGAAGTCACTGCTGCCGCGGAATTCATCCATTTCGGCTGCACGTCGGAAGACATCAACAACCTGTCCCATGCCCTCATGCTGAGCGGGGCACGCGACCGCGTGCTGCTGCCCACCCTCGACACCCTCATTGAAACCCTGGTGTCGCTGGCCCACGGCCTGGCCGAGACCCCGATGCTGGCGCGCACCCACGGGCAAACCGCCACGCCCACCACGGTGGGCAAGGAACTCGCCAACGTGGTGGCACGCCTCAACCGCCAGCGCCACGGCATCGCCGCCATCACCCTGAGCGGGAAATTCAACGGCGCGGTGGGCAACTACAACGCCCACCTCTCCGCCTATCCCGACCTGGACTGGCCCGCCTTTGCCCGCAGTTTCGTGGAAGGCCTGGGACTGGAATTCAACGCGTACACCACCCAGATCGAACCGCACGACGCGATTGCGGAACTGATGCATGCGTTTTCCCGCATCAACACCATCCTGATCGATCTCGACCGCGACCTGTGGGGCTACATTTCGCTGGGCTATTTCAAGCAGAAGCCGAAGGCGGGCGAAGTGGGCTCCTCCACCATGCCGCACAAGGTGAACCCCATCGATTTCGAGAATTCGGAAGGCAACCTGGGCCTGGCCAATGCCATCCTGGGCCACCTGGCCGACAAGCTGCCCATTTCCCGCTGGCAGCGCGACCTGACGGACTCCACCGTGCTGCGCAACATGGGCGTGGGGCTGGGACACAGCCTGCTGGGATATGACGCCTGCCTGAAGGGGCTGGGCAAGCTAGAAACGGATCCGTCACGCATCCGCTCCGACCTGGACGATGCCTGGGAAGTGCTGGCTGAGCCCATCCAGACCGTGATGCGCAAAACCGGCATGGCCAACGCCTACGACCGCCTGAAAGACCTGACGCGCGGCAAGGCCATCAGCCAGGCCCTGCTGCAGGAATTCATCCGCGAACTGCCCTTGCCCGAAGCGGACAAGGCGCGTCTGCTGGCCCTCACCCCCGCCGCTTACACGGGGCTGGCCGCCTCTCTCGCACAAGCCATCCGGAAAAACTGAAGGGAATCAGGTCCGCTTCCTGAAGCGGGCCCAGATTCCGGCCACCACCAGGGGCAACAGGGTGATGGCCACGATGCCCGCGATCATGAAGCTCAGGTTGTTCTTGATGAACGGCACGTTGCCGAAGAAGTAACCCGTCATCAGCAGCAACACCACCCAAAGGAAAGCCCCCAGGGCATTGAAGGCCATGAAACGGGAATGGCTCATGTCGCCCACACCCGCCACGAAGGGCGCGTAGGTGCGCAGGATGGGCAGAAAGCGGGAAATCACCACCGTCTTGCCGCCGTGCCGCTCGTAAAAGGCATGGGCTTCGGCCAGATGGCGCGGGTTGAACAGGCGCGACTTTTCCCAATGGAATACCTTGGGCCCCAGCCAGCGCCCGATCTGGAAGTTGAGCAGGTTGCCCAAAAACGCGGCCAGGGTCAGGGTCACGATCAGCATGGGCAGGTTGAACACGGCATGCCCGGTGGTATCCAGCGCCGCCACCGCTCCAGCCACGAACAGCAGGGTATCGCCCGGCAGGAACGGTGCGATCACAAGCCCGGTTTCGCTGAAGATGATCAGGAACAGGATGATGTACGCCGCGTAACCGTACTCCTGGCTCAACAGCAGCAGGTGGCTGTCGAGATGCTGCAGGAAATGAAAGATGGCCAATGGTCGGGTCTGCTTCAGGCGCCTTCGGCTTCGTGCGCAGGCTTTTTCTCCGGCGCCACGAAATCAGCCCGCGTCATGCCCAACCACATGGCGATGGGGCTGGCCACCAGCACCGAGGAATAAATCCCGAACACGATGCCGATGGTGAGCGCCAGCGCGAAGTAGTGCAGCGCCTCGCCGCCGAAGAAGAGCATGGACGTGACCATGAGCTGGGTGCAGCCGTGGGTGATGATGGTGCGGCTCATGGTGCGCGTGATGGCGTTGTCGATCACCTGCGGCACGGAAGTGCCGCGCATTTTGCGGAAGTTTTCGCGCACCCGGTCAAACACCACCACCGACTCGTTGACCGAGTACCCCAGGATGGCCAGCACGGCCGCCAGCACGGAGAGCGAGAACTCCCACTGGAAAAAGGCGAAGAAGCCCAGGATGATCACCACGTCGTGCAGGTTGGCCACGATGGTGGCCACCGCCGGGCGCCAGCGGAAGCGCAGCGACAGATACACCACGATGCCCAGCGACACAAACAGGAGCGCGGCCGAACCATCCTTGACGAGTTCGTCACCCACCTGCGGCCCCACAAATTCCACCCGGCGCATCTGGACGGTGGGATCGGCCAGCTTCAGGGAAGCCATCACCTGGTCCGAAAGCCGTGCGGTGGTGAGACCTTTTTTGAGCGGCAGGCGGATGAGGACGTCGCGTGAAGTCCCAAAATTCTGGACGTTGGCGTCGGCAAAGCCCAGGGCTTCAAGCGCGGTGCGGATTTTCCCCACGTCCGCCGCGGCACCATAGTTGACTTCCATGACTGTGCCGCCCGTGAAATCCACGGAGAAATTGAGCCCCCGGGTAAACAGGAAGAACACTGCGAGCAGGAACGTCACCAGGGAAATGGCGGTGGTGTACCGCCCCCAGCTCATGAAGGGAATGTCTTTGCGGATGCGGAAAAATTCCATGGCTTGTCTCTCGCTCAGCGGGGCTTTTGGTGCCAGTCCACGTTGCCGATGGACAATTTCTGGATTTTGCGCCGGCTGCCGTAGACCAGGTTGACCAGGCTGCGCGACACGATCACGGCGCTGAACATGGAGGTCAGGATCCCCAGCACCAGCACCACGGCAAAGCCCTTGACCGGCCCGGAACCGAAAGCGAACAGGGCGATGCCGGCGATGCCCGTGGTCACGTTGGAATCCAGGATGGTGCCGAAGGCCCGGTCATAACCGGCGTGAATGGCCGCTCCCGGCGAATTGCCGTTGCGCAGCTCTTCCCGGATGCGTTCGTTGATGAGCACGTTGGCGTCAATGGCCATGCCCACCGTGAGCGCGATCCCCGCCATGCCCGGCAGGGTCAGGGTGGCCTGCAGCAGCGACAGCAGGCCCACCAGCAGCAACACGTTGATGGCGAGGGAGGCCACGGAAATAGCGCCGAACAGCAGGTAGTAGGCCGTCATGAAGACGGCAATGGCGGCAAAACCAATCCAGGTGGAATGGAAGCCGCGGGCGATGTTTTCAGCGCCCAGACTCGGGCCCACGGTACGCTCCTCGATGAAATCCATGGGAGCAGCCAAGGCACCCGCGCGCAGCAGCAAGGCAAGGTCGTTGGCTTCCTTGGGGCTGCGCAAGCCCGTGATCTGGAAGCGCGCGCCCAGTTCGTCCTGGATGGTGGCCACGCTGATCGCTTCCGTCCTGTTCTTTTCGATGAGCAGGATGGCCATGCGCTTCTTGAGGTTTTCGCGCGACACGTCGCGAATCACGCGCGCGCCCTTGCTGTCCATGCTGATGTTGACCGACGGCCGGTTGGTCTGGGAATCAAAGCCGGCGCCGGCATCGGTGATGACGTCGCCCGTGAGCACCACCTGCTTTTTGACGAACACCGGCAGGCCGTTGCGCTCCATCACCAGGTCGTCGCCAAAAGGCGGCGTGTCCCTGACCGACGTGGGCCCCGGGTGGTCTTCATCCACCAGGCGGATTTCCAGGGTGGCCGTGCGGCCGATGATGTCCTTGGCTTTTGCCGTGTCCTGCACGCCCGGCAACTGGACGATGATGCGGTCCGTGCCCTGCTGCTGGATGATGGGTTCCTTGGCGCCCAGTTCGTTGACCCGGTTGCGCAGGGCCAGGATGTTCTGCTTGAGGGCCTGGTCCTGGATGCTGACGAGGGCTTCCTGCTTGAGGGTGGCCGTGATGGCCAGGTCATTGCCCGAACCTTCGTCCTTGAGCAGCAGGTCCCGATAGTCGCCGTCCAGCACCTTGTGCGCCGCAGCGCGCGTGGCTTCGTCATGGAAATGCAGCGTGATGCGCGAACCGTCGCGGCTGATGCCGTCGTAATAAACCCGTTTGTCGCGCAGGGTGCCGCGCATTTCCGAGGCATAGCCGTCAAGCCGCTTGGTGAGGGCCGCCTTCATGTCCACCTGCAGCAGGAAATGCACGCCGCCGGAGAGATCCAGCCCCAGGTACATGGGCAAAGCCCCCAGCGAAGACAGCCAGTGCGGGGAATTGGGTACCAGGTTGAGGGCCACCACGTAGCCAGGCTGCTGGCCTTCCGGGTTGAGCGCCCGGTCCACGGCATCGCGCGCCTTGAGCTGCAAATCCGTGTCGGCAAAACGCACCTTGATGCCGCTGTCGTCCAGGGTCATGCGCGTGTAGACAAGACCGGTATCGTGCAGCACCTGTTCGACGCGCGCTTCGAGCGCGCCATCCACTTTGGCGGTGACGCCCTGGGCAGAAATCTGTACGGCGGGAGACTGGCCGTAGAAATTCGGCAGCGTGTACAACAGTCCCAGCGCCAGGGCCAGGACCACCAGGACGTTTTTCCAGAGTGGGTACTTGTTCATGTGCGCTTACTGCATCGTGCCTTTGGGCAGCAGGGTACCCACGGCGGCCCGCTGCACCTGGATGGTGACGCCCTTGGCCACTTCCAGTTCCACCTTGTTGGCATCCAGGTTCACGATCCGGCCCATGATGCCGCCCACGACCACTTCATCGCCGCGGCTCAAGGCCTCCAGCATGGCTTTCTGTTCCTTCTGCCGCTTGAGTTGCGGGCGGATCATCATGAAATAAAGGACCGCGAACATGATCACGATGAAGATCAGGTTCATGCCCAGATCAGGTGAAGCGGTGGCGCCGTTGTCGGCAAAAGCGTTCTCAATCAGTCCCATGATGGCCTCCCAGAAATAAACTGCGGGATTCTACCATGGCGTGCTGCGGTCCCGTGCAAATTCGGCCCGGTATTCCGCCAAACGACCTGCCTGGATGGCCGCACGCAGTTCGGCCATCAGGGTCTGGTAGTAATGCAGGTTGTGCAGGGTATTGAGGCGCGCACCCAGCATTTCGTTGACCTGCTGCAGATGATGCAGGTAGGCCCGGGAAAAGCGGCGGCAGGTATAGCAGTCGCAGCGCTCATCCAGGGGGCGCGTGTCCAGCTTGTGGCGCGCATTGCGGATCTTGACGTCGCCGTGACGGGTAAACAGCCAGCCGTTGCGGGCGTTGCGCGTGGGCATCACGCAATCCATCATGTCGATGCCCTGGGAAACAGCGTCCACGATGTCTTCCGGGGTGCCCATGCCCATCAGGTAGCGCGGCTTGTGCGCCGGCAGCAGGGCCGGCGTATGGGCCAGGATGCGCGTCCGGTCTTCGGCCGGCTCCCCCACGGAAAGCCCGCCGATGGCGTAGCCGGGAAAATCCAGGGCCACCATCTCGCGCACGGAAATCTCCCGCAGCGATTCGTGCATGCCGCCCTGGACGATGCCGAACAGGGCATTGGGGTTGCCTTCATGGGCCTTTAGGGACCGTTCGGCCCAGCGCAGCGACAGCTCCATGGAGGTTTTCGCCGTGGGCAGGTCCGCCGGATAGGGCGTGCATTCGTCGAAGGCCATGACGATGTCGGAATTGAGCACGCGCTGGATGCGCATGGACTCCTCCGGCGTGAGGAACAGCTTGTCGCCATTGACCGGGGAACGGAACGCCACCCCCTCCTCCGTGATCTTGCGCAAGGCCCCCAGGCTGAACACCTGGAACCCGCCGGAATCGGTGAGGATGGGACCGTGCCAGCCGGTGAAGCCGTGCAGGCCGCCATGGACCTCGATCACGGCCAGCCCCGGCCGCAGCCAGAGATGGAACGTGTTACCCAGGATGATGTGGGCGCCGAGCGCCGCCACTTCCTCCGGTGTCACCGATTTCACGGCGCCGTAGGTACCCACCGGCATGAAGGCCGGGGTTTCCACGGTGCCGTGGGGCAGTTCGAGCGTGCCGCGGCGGGCAGCGCCATCGGTGGCGTGCAGGGTGAATTTCATGAGGCCTCGGGCTTTCGGCAATCCATCAGCATGGCGTCACCGTAACTGAAAAACCGGTAGCGTGCCGCGATGGCGTGGCTATAGGCAGAACGGATGGCTTCCATTCCGGCAAAGGCCGACACCAGCATGAGCAGCGTGGAACGCGGCAGGTGAAAATTGGTGAACAGGCGGTCCACCACGCGGAAACGGTAGCCGGGCGTGATGAACAGGCGGGTTTCACCCACGCCGGCGCGAAGCTCGCCAAGTGCGGCCGCGCCTTCCAGCGCCCGCAGGCTGGTGGTGCCCACGGCCGTCACGCGTCCGCCGCGCGCCCTGGCACGGGCCACGGCGTCCACGGTTTCCTGCGGGATCTGGTACCACTCGGAGTGCATGGCGTGGTCCTTCACGTATTCGGCACGCACCGGCTGGAAGGTGCCGGCGCCCACGTGCAGGGTGACGGTGGCGAATTCCACGCCGCACGCGCGCAGCCGCTCCAGCATGGCTTCATCAAAATGCAGGCCGGCCGTGGGCGCAGCGATCGCCCCCGGTTCGCGGGCATAAACCGTCTGGTAGCGCTGTTCGTCCTGTTCGTCAGGATGGCGCTCGATGTACGGCGGCAGCGGCAGCTCGCCGCTCGCCTCCATCCAGTCCAGCAGGCTGGAAGGTCCGCCCTCCAGGCGCACGTGAAACAGGTCGCCTTCGCGGCCCAGCACGTGGAGCACCGCGCCGTCGTCAAACAGCACGTCGCTGCCGGCCCTGGGAGCATGGCTGGAGCGGAAGTGCACCCAGGCTTCATGGGGAGAAAGCACCCGCTCCACCAGACATTCCACCTGGCCGCCGGTGGGCTTGCGCCCGAACAGGCGTGCCTTCATGACGCGCGTGTCGTTGAGCACAAAAAGGTCTCCCGGCCGCACCCACTCGGGCAGGTCGGCAAAACGGGCATCCACCGGCCGGTCGCCCTGCAGGACCAGCATGCGGCTGCTGCCGCGGTCCGCCGTGGGCACCTGCGCAATGAGCTCCGGAGGGAGTGTGTAATCGAAATCGTCGGT
>JAGWTQ010000040.1 GCA_028868905.1 Betaproteobacteria bacterium | reverse complement strand
CTCCGCCTCGCCCCTGTCGCTCTACCGCGCCCTGCGCCGCCTCAACCCGTCGCCCTACATGTTCTATTACGACTTCGACGACTTCCAGGTGGTGGGCGCCTCGCCCGAAATCCTGGTGCGCCTGGAAGACGGCACCGTGACGCTGCGGCCCATTGCCGGCACCCGTCCGCGCGGCCGCAATCCGGCCGAGGACGAAGCGCTCGCCAACGACCTGCTGGCCGACCCCAAGGAAATCGCCGAGCACGTGATGCTGATGGACCTGGGGCGCAACGACGTGGGCCGCATCGCCCAGACCGGTTCGGTCAAGGTCACGGAACACATGGTGATTGAACGGTATTCCCACGTCATGCACATCGTTTCCAACGTGGAAGGCCGGCTCAAGCCCGGCATGGGGCCGCTCGACGTGCTGCGCGCCACTTTCCCGGCCGGCACGCTCACCGGCGCGCCCAAGGTGCGCGCCATGGAAATCATCGACGAGCTGGAAACCACGCGCCGCGGCGTGTACGGTGGCGCCGTGGGCTACCTCGGTTTCGACGGCGCCATGGACATGGCCATCGCCATCCGCACCGCCGTGGTCCAGAACGGCACGCTCACCCTGCAGGCCGGAGGCGGTATCGTGGCCGACTCGGTGCCGGAAACCGAATGGCAGGAAACCGTCAACAAGTCCAAGGCCATCCTGCGCGCCGCGGAACTCGCCGCCCAGGGACTCGAATAGGGGAGGCGATCCCATGATGACGCGCCGCCGCCGTCCGCACATTCCCAAGCCGCCGCATCCGCTCAACCGGCAGGAGCCCCTGCCCTGGTCTCACCCCAAGCCTGCCACGGAGGACGCCGAAGCGGCCGCGCGCCAGCGCGCCATCATGTCCAACCCGTCCTACATCGAACCGGACCGGGACACGGATTTCCTGCACACGGACCAGGCGCGCGGCGTGCGCCTGCAGGTGGACTACATGAAGGCGGAAGCGCTCATGGCGACGCACGGCATCCGGCGCACCATCGTGGTGTTTGGCAGCACGCGCCTGCGCGAGCCGGAAGCGGCGCGGCGCGACCTGGCCGAAGCCCATCGCGAGGCGGCCGCCCATCCGGACGACGAAGCAAGCCACCGGCACCTGCGTCTGGCCGAACGGCGCCTGGACCTGTCGCGCTACTACGACGTGGGACGTGAACTGGGGCAGCTGGTGGGCCATGCCGGCGAAGGCCCGAAGGATTCGCGCCTGGTCATCATGACGGGCGGCGGACCGGGCGGCATGGAATCGGCCAACCGCGGCGCCTTCGAAGTGGGGGCGGAATCCGTGGGGCTCAACATCACCCTCCCGCGCGAACAGTATCCCAATCCCTACGTCACGCCGGGCCTGTGTTTCCAGTTCCACTATTTCGCCCTGCGCAAGCTCCATTTCATGAAACGGGCCTCCGCCCTAGTGGCCTTGCCCGGCGGCTTTGGCACCCTGGACGAACTGTTCGGGGCGCTCACCCTCATCCAGACGCGCAAGGTGGCGCCCATGCCGGTCATCCTGGTGGGCGAAGCCTACTGGCGCAGCGTGCTGGACGTGGATTTCCTGCTGGACCATGGCCACATCGATCCGGAAGACACGGAACTGTTCTGGTACGCGGAAACGGCGCGTGACGTGTGGGACGGCATCACCGAATGGCACCGCGTCAACGGCAGCGACCTATTTGGCGGTGGCCCGCCAAAACCGTGCCCCTAGCAGTACCCAGCGCAACAATTTCCAGTGTTTTTTCGGCCGGGTGAGGAGCGCCCCCGCCAGCAGCGAACCCGCGAACAGCGGGTGCCGGCGCAGCCAGGCGGCCACCGGGCGCCAGCGTCCGGCCAGGCGATCGGCCCAGGCCAGCAGCCGCTCCGCCGGGGCCAGCGCCAGGCCCAGTTCGTGCCGTTGCCGGGCGATGCGTTCGCGCAGCCGCCCGCGCTGTTCGGCCCGTTCAAGGCGGCGGTTCATGATGCAGCGACGCCTTGAGGGCGCGGATGTCTTCGTTCAGTTCCGCCACGCTGTCGTGAAAAGGCTGCGTGCGGATTTTGCGCGCGGCCACCAGCGCCAGCAGCGTGCCGCCGGCGAGACAGGCCACGGCCACCAGGCCTGACAGCCACAGCCGGTTTTCCCACCAGGCAAGGGACGCCCACACCAAGGCTGCAAACAGGCCCAGCATCAGCAGGAACAGCGCCAGCGCGCCGCACAGCAGGCGCCGCATCAGGCGGTCCTGGGCATCGGCCAGTTCCAGGCCGATCAGTTCCAGGCGCGTGCGCAGCGCCTCCAGCGTGCGGGTGGCGGCCTGCACGGCGCCGCCCGCGAAGCCGGCGCCTTCGTCGGTGGACGACACGATGCGGCGGTCAGCGGCGGCCGATGAGCACGCCCACGGCCACGCCCATCAGGGCGGCCAGGCCCACGGCCTGCCACGGCTGTTCGTGGACGAAGTGGTCGGTGGCGCGCGCGGCGGCCCGGCCCCGCTCCATCACGGAACGCTGCGCCTGGGTCAGGCGCTCGCGCGTGACGGCCAGGCGCTGTTCGATGCGGGATCGCAGTTCGGCCACTTTGTCGCCGGTCTGTCCGGCAGTGGCGCGCAGGATGTCTTCAGCGTCGGTGATGACGGCCTGGAGGTCGGAAACGAGTTTTTCCGCAGCGGCGGATTCGTGCAGAAGGTCAGTCATGATGCGGGCTCCTTAAGTAGAGACGCCATGTATTACCCCCCTTCTTTTCATTCTCCGCCGGTTGCCGGGCGCCTGCAAGCGAGCCCCGGCCCTAGGCGGGGCTCGCCGGGAACTGATAACATGTGAAATTTAGGGGCGGGCCGTCATGCTGCTGATGATCGACAACTACGATTCCTTCACCTACAACCTCGTGCAGTATTTCGGCGAGCTGGGTGAAACCGTGGTGGTCCGCCGCAACGACCAGATCACGCTGGACGAAATCCCGCAGCTCGCGCCCGCGCGCATCGTGATTTCCCCCGGGCCCTGCAGTCCGAAGGAAGCCGGCATTTCCGTTCCCCTCATCAAAGCCTACGCCGGGCGCTACCCCATTCTGGGCGTGTGCCTGGGCCACCAGGCCATCGGCTATGCCTTCGGCGGCGAAGTGGTGCACGCCCGTGAACTGATGCACGGCAAGGTCTCGCCCGTGTTCCATCACGATGTCGGCGTGTTCCGCGGCCTGCCCAACCCGTTCCGGGCCACGCGCTACCATTCCCTTGCCGTGCGCCGCGACACCCTGCCCGAATGCCTGGAAATCACGGCCTGGACGGAAGACGGGGAAATCATGGGGCTGCGCCACCGCACGCTGCCGGTGGAAGGCGTGCAGTTCCATCCCGAATCCATCCTCACCGAACACGGCCACGCCCTGCTGCGCAACTTCCTGCAGCAAAACTAGTCTGCCGCTCCCGGGCTTTCGTTGGAAAGGCCCACAAACTCGTCCAGCGTGAGGGTTTCGGCACGCCGCGCGGTGTCGATGCCCAGCCGGGCAAACACCGCTTCCGGCACGTGTCCCTTGAGGGTGCTGCGCAGCATTTTGCGGCGCTGGGAAAACGCCTGCGACACCAGGAACGCAAAGCGCGATTCGTCGCGCGCGTGGCGTTCCGCCGGCGCCTTGGGAATGAGCCGCACCACGCTCGACATCACCTTGGGCGGCGGCGTGAAAGCTTCGGGCGGCACGTCCATGAGTGCATCCATGTGGAACAGGTACTGCAGCATGACGGACAGCCGGCCGTAGTCGCGCGTGGCGGGTTCGGCCACCATGCGGTCCACCACTTCCTTCTGCAGCATGAAATGGGCGTCCTTGAGCTGCGGCGAAAAAGTGGCCAGGTGGAACAGCAGCGGAGTGGAAATGTTGTAGGGCAGGTTGCCCACCAGTCGCAGGTTCTGGCCCAGCGTGGAAAAATCGAAGGCGAGCGCGTCGCCTTCCACCACGGTCAACTGCCCGGCCTGCGGATGGGCACGCCAGTGGGCCACCAGGTCGCGGTCCAGTTCGATCACGGTGAGGTGGCGCGTGTGCTCCAGCAGCGGTTCGGTGAGCGCACCCAGGCCCGGGCCGATTTCCACCAGGCGGTCGTCCGGGCGCGGATCGATGGCGCGCACCAGGTGGTGGATGATGTTGGGGTGGGACAGGAAATGCTGGCCGAAGCGCTTACGCGGAATATGCGCCATGGCGCGCTCCTGCCATGCCCAGCGCCAGTACCACGGCGGCCTGCAGGCTGCCGGTGTCGATGTCGCCGGTGCCGGCGCGGTCCAGCGCCGTGCCGTGGTCCACGGAAGTGCGGATGATGGGCAGCCCGAGGGTGACGTTCACGCCGCCGCCAAAGCTGTGCATTTTGAGCACCGGCAGGCCCTGGTCGTGGTACATGGCCAGCACCGCGTCGGCGCCTGAAAGCTGCTGCGGCACGAACAGGGTATCGGCCGGCAGCGGTCCCACCGCGTCGATGCCGCGCGCGCGCGCGGCCTTCAGGGCAGGCACGATGACGTCGATTTCCTCACGCCCAAGGTGGCCCGCTTCGCCCGCGTGGGGGTTGAGTCCCGCCACCAGGATGCGCGGCTCCGTGCAGCCGAAGTCGCGCCGCAGGCTGCGGTCCAGGATGTCCAGGATGTCGCCCAGGCTGTCCCCGCTGATGGCGCCGGGCACGTCCTTGAGCGGCAGGTGGGTGGTGGCCAGCGCCACCCGCAGTCCGCCGCCCACCAGCATCATCACCACGCGCGGCACGCCAAAGCGCGCGGCCAGGTATTCCGTGTGTCCGGTGAACGGGATGCCGGCGTCCTCGATCACGCTTTTCTGCACCGGCGCCGTCACCAGCGCCTTGAAAATGCCCGTGTCGCAGGCATCCGCCAGGCGGTCCAGGCAGTGCAGCACATAGCGGCTGTTTTCCGGGTTGAGGTGGCCGGGCCGCACCGGGGCCGCGGCCGGATGGTGCCACAGGCGCGGCTTGCCCGCGCCCAGGCCGGGGCGCTTGGGGTCGTAGTTGGCGAAGGGGTAGCGCAGGCCCAGGCGTTCGGCCCGGGCTTTCATCAGGTCGCGGTCGGCCGCCACCACCAGGTGCGGGCCCAGCGGCTGGCTGGCCAGCTTGAGGCAAAGGTCGGGCCCGATGCCGGCGGGTTCGCCGGCCGAAAGCCCCACCAGGGCATTAACGGTCGTCGAGGCGGACATCCACGTAGGCCTGGTCGCGCAGCTGGCGTATCCATTCGTCGAAAATTTCGTCCGACTTGCGCGCGCGCAGGGCCTGACGCGCGGCCAGCCGGCGCCGTTCCAGGTTGGCGTCGGCCTGCCGCACTTCCAGCAGCTGCACGATGTGCCAGCCCAGCGGGGTCTGGAAGGGGGCGCTGATTTCGCCCGGCTTGAGGGATTTCACGACCTTTTCGAACTGCGGCAGGGTTTCCCCTTCCGAAATCCAGCCCAGGTCGCCGCCGCGGTTGCGGCTTTCGTCTTCCGAACTGACGGTGGCGAGTTTGGCGAAATCCCCGCCGCCCAGCAGCCGGCTGTTGATGCTCATGATCTTGGCGTTGGCGTCGCTCGAATCCGCGTCGGGATTGGCGCGCACCAGGATCTGGCGCACGTGGTATTGCGTGACCGGAGCCGGCGCCGACCCGCCGCGGCGGTCGATCAGCTTGATGATGTGAAAGCCGTTGGGGCTGCGCAGGAGGCCGCTGTACTCGCCCGGCTTGAGCTTGGCCGCTTCGCTGGCAAACAGCGTGGGCAGGCGGGCGGCCTGGCGCCAGCCCAGCCCGCCGCCCTTGAGGGCGTCCGGGGCCTCGGAGAAGGTGGCCGCCACTTCGGAAAAGTCGGTGCCATTCCGGAGCGCTTCGAGCGCCTGCTGCGCCTTGCGCTGGCGCTGGGCCAGGCGTTCGGGCGAGGCGTTGTCGGGGACCGTGATCAGGATGTGGGCCAGGTCGTATTCGTCCAGGGCGGCGGCGCCTTGCGCCTTCTCTTCCTGGAGCTGGGCGTCGATTTCTCCGTCGGTCACGCTCACGCGGTTTTCCACTTCGCGTTCGCGCAGGCGCGCCATGATGATTTCGTTGCGGATGTCTTCACGGAACTTGTTCCAGGAGTCGCCTTCCCTTTCCACGGTGGTGCGGAAGGCGGTGAGCGACATCTTGTTCTCTGCGGCCAGGCGCGCCAGGGACTGGTCCAGCATGGCGTCGTCCACCTTGATGCCGGCCTCCTTGGCAAACTGCAGCTGCACCGAATCCATGATCATTTTTTCCAGCACCTGGTGGGTGAGGATGGCCGGGTCGGGCAGGGCGATGTGGCGTTGGGTGAGTTCGCGCGCGATGAGCGCCAGGCGGTCTTCCAGTTCGGACAGGGTGATGACGTGGGTGTCCACCACCGCCACGATGCGGTCCACCACCGGGTAGCTGGTGTCGTCGACGGGGGCGCCACCGGAACGGTTGGCGTCCTGGGCGGGACGCGCCAGCACATTGTCGGCTGCGTGCGCGGCTAGGCCGGCACCACAACAGGCGGCCACAAGGCAGCCGCTCAGAAATCGCTTCATGGATTGATCTCGTTGGTTTTCATGTAACCCGGGATATTGCGCCGCAGGGCTTGCAACGGGTTTTGACCCAGGCCCAGGCCGCCCAGTTCCAGTTGCACGTAAAACGCGCTGTTGGACTGCACGGACGTGATGGCAAAACGCGTGGTGATCACCCGCAGGGCCCAGCAGCCCTCATTATACTCAAGCCCTCCCAGCCCTTCCACCACCTGGTTGTCGAGGGAGGAGAAGGCCACGCGTCCGAGGAAGGTCCACTGGTGGGTGAGCGGCCATTCGGAGGACACGTCCCACTGCTTGACCGAAGTCAGCACGTTGATGGGAATGGGGCCGCTCACGATGGTGGAGACGCCGGTGGCGGTAGTGAGCACGTTGGGCACGCCGGGAATGGGCGTGTCGATGCGGTAGCTCAGGTTGAACAGCTTGCCGGGTGCCGGCGAATAGGTGGTGCTGGCCATCATCTGCTGGGTGTGCAGGTCGTGCGCGTCGAAGTTGAAATAGCTGTCGAAGCGCCAGCGCCGGTTGATGGTGGCGGCGAGCGACATCAGCACGTCGGAAGCCTGCGGCTGGACGGGCAGCTGGCCCGGCAGCAGCACGGCGTTGGGCGTGAAATAAAAGCGCTGGGCCAGCATGCCGTTGATCACTTCGCTGCCCGAGGCCGGATCGATCACGCGCGAAGTGACGGCGGCCGTGAGCTGGTTGGCGTTGTTGATGCGGTCGATGCCGTCGTACACGTTTTCGGTGAAGATGGTGGAACGGTTGAGGTCGGCCAGCGCCGTGTCGAACACCGGCAGCTGGTTCTGGTCGCGGTAGGGAATGTACACATAGTACAGGCGCGGTTCCAGGGTCTGGGTGATGGCGTGTCCGAACAGGTTGGTGTCGCGGTCCAGCAACAGGCCCGTATCCATGCTGGTGATGGGCAGCGAGCGCGTGTAGTGGTCGCTCGGCGCCGTATTGTATTCACCCATCTGGTATTGCGTGAATTCCACGCCGGTCTTGAACGTGGCGTAGCTGTAGCTGTTGCGCCAGGGCACGGTCAGGGTGGGGTAGGCGTTGAGGCGGGCGCCGCTCGCCACCGACTGGTAGTTGGCGTTGTAGGTGATGCCGTTCACCGCCACGTTGCCCGGCATCACGTTCATGCCCGGGCTCTGGAACGACGTGTACTGGGAAGCGAAATCGAGGCCCAGGCCGTGCCAGTCCTCCTGCGCCCAGTGCGCCGTGAGCTGGGGTTCGATGCGGAACTGGGGTGCCGCCCCCACCAGGGCCTGATAGGACACGGAGTGGGCGTTCAGGTCCCAGCCCGGCAGGCCGCTGTAGCTCAGGTTGAAGTCGTGCGGCAGGTAGGCAAAGGCCGGCGGGCCCAGCATCGTGCTCAGGTCCACCAGGTAGTTGGGGTCGGACGCCTGCTGCACGTTGGCGGAAAAATTGAGCCCCGGCAGCAGCTCCTGGTGGTGCGTCCACTGGGCGTACCAGCGGTCGGTGCCGAGCACGATGTCGTGCTGCATGTATTCCGTGCTGAGCGTGCCGCCGTAGCTGGGTTCCAGGTAGCGGAACTCGTTGCCCAGCTGCACGCCGCGCGTGGTCATGAGGCGCGGCGTGAGGGTGTCGTCCAGGTTGGGGGCCAGGTTGATGTAATAGGGAACCGCAATGTCCTGGCCGGTGGTGGCGGTGGCGCCGATGGTGGGCGCCAGCACCCCGGACTTGCGCTGGTTGTCGAGCGGAAACGTGAAGGCCGGCGCGTACAGCAGCGGCACCCCGAAAAAATCCACCGACGCGTTCTTGGCTTCGCCTTCCTGCGTGGTGTGGTTGAGGTCCGTGGAGGCCGACGTGATGGCCCAGTCGTCGCGTCCCACCGGGCACGACGTGTAGCTCATGTTGGACAGGTGCTCGCGGTCTTCGCCCAGGAAGTCCACGCGCTGCGCGTTGCCGCGCGCGAAGGGTGGAAACTGGACGCCGGTGCCGCCGCCGGGCGTCACGGTGCTGGGCTGGGACGCCGTGGTGGTGACATACGAGTACGCGGGCGTGTCCAGGTAGCCCTGGTGCGTGTCCAGGTTGTAGATGCCGTAGGGCCCGTCCACCGTCAGTCCGCCCTTGCGCACGATGCGCACGTTGCCGGTGGCTTCCACGCTCTGGGTGGGCTGCTGGTAAACCAGCTTGTCGCCGCTCACGACGATGCCGGAACGGCGCAGTTCCGCATGACCTTCCGCCACCGTTTCCACGTCCGTCTGGCTGGTGATGCTGTCGGCCCGGATGAAAATCAGCGAGTCGTTCTGGCCGCCGGCGCCGGGCAGTGACACGTCAAAGCTGGGGGCAGGCTTCAAAACGGGTGGGGGCGGGTCCGCTGCGGAGGCGTTGAGCGCGAGCATCGCCAAAACCAGGGGCCCGGCGCAGGAAGGTTTCGGGTGCATCGGCAGGGACAGTAGCAATAATTTTGCTAAAATCGCATAAATTCAAGTAATAAGCAATTCCGTCACCGGTTGGAGCGCCTTCTGTTGTCACGCCTGAACGCCCTGCACGCCTGGGTTTCGCAAACCCACCCCGCCCCTCTGGATGCCCTCACGCCTGCCTCCTCCGACGCGAGCTTCCGCCGCTATTTCCGCCTGACGCGGGAGGACGGCTGCTGGATCGTGATGGACGCGCCGCCGGACAAGGAGGACTGCCGCCCTTTCGTGGCGGTGGCCCAACTGTTCGGCGCTGCGGGACTGCACGTGCCGCAGGTGCTGCGCGCCGACCTGGAGCAGGGCTTCCTGCTCCTCACCGACCTGGGCCAGACCACCTACCTGCAGGCGCTTGAAGCCTGCGGCGGTGCGCGCGATCAGGCTGACCGCCTGTACCGCGCGGCGCTGGACGCGCTGGTCACCCTGCAGCAGGCCAGCCGCCCGGGCGTGCTGCCCGAATACGACGCCGCGCTGCTGCAGCGCGAGCTGGACCTGTTTCCCGAATGGTACGCGGCGCGCCACCTCGGGCGCCCGCTGGAAGGGGCGGCGCAGGCCACCTTCCAGGCCGCGAGCCGCGCGCTGCTGGAGAACGCGCTCGCCCAGCCGCGCGTGTACGTGCACCGCGATTACCATTCGCGCAACCTCATGCAGTGCGAGCCTTTGCCCGGCGTGCTGGATTTCCAGGACGCGGTGTACGGCCCCATCACCTACGATGCCGTGTCGCTGCTCAAGGACGCCTACGTGGCGTGGGAAGAGGGGCAGCGCATCGACTGGCTGGTGCGCTACTGGGAAGGCGCGCGCGCGGCGCGGCTGCCGGTGGCGTCCGACTTCGGCGACTTCTACCGCGATTTCGAATGGATGGGCGTGCAACGCCATCTCAAGGTGCTCGGCATTTTCGCGCGCCTCTGCCACCGCGACGGCAAGACCGGCTACTTGGCCGACATGCCGCGCGTGGCGCAGGCGCTCCATGCCGCCTGCGGCCGGTACCGCGAACTGGCGCCGCTGGCGCGCCTGCTGGAAGACCTGTGGGGCGAAGTGCCGCAGGTGGGGTACACCTTTTGAACGTGCCGGCCATGCTGCTGGCGGCCGGTCGCGGCGAACGCATGCGCCCGCTCACCGACCGCTGTCCCAAGCCGCTCCAGACCGTGCGCGGGCGCCCCCTCATCGACTGGCAACTGCAGCGCCTGGCTGCGGCCGGCGTGCGCGACGTGGTCGTCAACCACGCCTGGCTGGGTGAACAGATCGAAGCGTTTGTGGGCGACGGCGGGCGCTGGGGACTGTCCGTGCGCTGGTCGCGCGAAGGCACGGCGCTCGGCACCGCGGGCGGCGTGGCCAGCGCGCTGCCGTTGCTGCAGTCGCCGCTGCTGCTGGTGGTGAGCGCCGACCTCTACACCGACTACGACTACGCCCGCCTGTTGCGGCGCGCCGCCGACCTGGAAGCGCAGGCGGACACCGACGCCCACCTGGTGCTGGTGGCCGATCCGGCCTTCCCGCGGGATTTTTCGCTGCAGGACGGACGGGTGGTCCCGCCCGGGCAAAACGCCGGCACCTATGGCAACATGGGCGTTTACCGTCGCGCGTTTTTCGAAACGCTGGCTCCCGGACATGCGGCCGAACTGGGGCCGCTGCTGCGCGCGGCCGTGGCGGCCGGGCGCGTCAGCGGCGAATGGTTTGAAGGCGCCTGGGCCAACGTGGGCACGGCGGCCGACCTTGATCGATTGAATGGCGCAGGAGAAGCCGGTTGAACAGTTCCGTCCCCTCATTGAAATCCTTCCAGGCACGCCGCCGCAAGCTCGCCCGCGCCCTCGCGGGCGGCGTGGCGGTGCTGCCCACCGCGCCCGAACGCGCGCGCAATGCCGACACCCATTACCCCTACCGCTGGGACAGCCATTTCCATTACCTCACGGGGTTCCATGAACCGGATGCGGTGCTGGTGATCCTGGGCGGGCCCCAGCCGCGCAGCGTGCTGTTCTGCCGCCCGCGCGATCCCGCCCTGGAATTGTGGGACGGCATGCGTGTGGGACCGCGCGCGGCCGTGAGCCGCTACGGCGTGGACGAAGCCTGGCCCATTGACCAGCTCGACCGGCGTCTGCCGGCCCTGCTGGCCAACCGTCCCAGCCTGCACACGCCCATCGGCGCCGACGCCGGCTGGGACGCGCGCGTGACGGGCTGGCTCAATGCCGTGCGGCGCCAGGTGCGCAGCGGCGTGACGGCGCCCGACACCCTGTGCGATGTGCGTCAGGCGGTGAACGAAATGCGCCTCGTGAAGGACGCGGGCGAGCTGGCGCTCATGAAGCACGCGGCCGCCATTTCCGTTTCGGCCCACTGCCGTGCCATGCGCGCCGCGGCACCGGGGCGGTACGAATTCGAAGTGGAAGCCGAACTGCTGCACGAGTTCCGCCGCAATGGGGCGGAAGCGCCGGCCTATCCGTCCATCGTGGCGGGTGGCGCCAACGCCTGCATCCTGCACTATGTGGAAAACCGCGCGCCCCTGCGCGCCGGTGACCTGCTGCTGATCGACGCCGGCTGCGAGTGGCAGGGCTACGCTTCCGACATCACGCGCACCTTTCCTGTGGGCGGCCGCTTCAGCGCGCCCCAGCGGGACCTGTACCAGCTGGTTTTGGCGGCCCAGCAGGCGGCCCTGACCCGCATCAAGCCCCGCGCACCGTTCACGGCCTACCATGAGGCGGCCGTGCGCGTGCTGGTGCGCGGCCTGATCGACCTCAAGCTGTGCCGCGGCAGCGTGGACGGCGTGATCGAATCGGGCGACTACCGGCAGTTTTACATGCACCGCACCGGCCACTGGCTGGGACGCGACGTGCACGACGTGGGCGACTACACCGTGGGCGGCCGTTCCCGGCCGCTCGTGCCGGGCATGGTGCTGACCGTGGAGCCGGGCCTGTACGTGCGCCCGGGTCCCAAGGTGCCCAAGGCTTTTCACCACATCGGCATCCGCATCGAGGACGACGTGGTGGTGACGCCGTCGGGGCACCGCGTGCTCACGGACGGTGCGCCCAAAAGCGTGGCGGACATCGAAGCGTGGATGGCGCCATGAGCGACGTGGTGATCGTGGGCGGCGGCCCGGTGGGTGCGGCGGCAGCGCTTGCACTGGCCCGGGCCGGGCACGGGGTGACGGTGCTGGAAGCGCGTCCCACGGCCACGGCGGACGACCGCCGCACGCTCGCCATCGCCTACGGCAGCCAGCAGATCTTGGCCGGGCTTGGCGCCTGGCCGGCGGAGTCCACTCCCATCACGGACATCCATGTGAGCCAGCGCGGCCATTTCGGCCAGACCGTGCTGACGGCGGCGGAAGCCGGCGTGCCGGCCCTGGGGTACGTGCTGCGCTACAACGCGCTGGTGCAGGCCCAGGCGCGTGCCATGGAAGACCAGCCGGCCATTTCGCTGGTCACGGGCGCCACCGTGGACGCCGTGACCCCGGGTGAAGACGGCGCCGAAGTGGTGTGGCGCCAGCAGGGCGACACCCTGCGCCGGCGCACGCCGCTGGCAGTGCTGGCGGACGGCGGGCGCGCGCTCACCGCCGCCACCTTCGGCACGCCGGTGGAGCGGCCCTACACCCAGGTGGCGCTGGTGGGTCAGGTGCACACGGACCGCCCCCACGACGGGCGCGCTTATGAACGGTTCACCCCCACCGGGCCGGTGGCGCTGCTGCCTTACGAACGCCATTACGCGCTGGTGTGGACCGGCACGCAGGAGGCGGTGGAAGCCCTGATCGCCCTGCCGGAAGCGGAATTCCTGCGGCGCCTGCAGGACTGGTTTGGCGACCGCGCGGGCGAATTCCTGCGCGTGACCGCGCGCAGCTGGTTTCCGCTCACGCTCAAGGTGGTGCGCGAAGTGGCGCGCCCGCACGTGCTGTGCATCGGCAACGCGGCCCAGACCATGCATCCCGTGGCAGGGCAGGGTTTCAACCTGGGCCTGCGCGATGCGGCCGCCCTGGGCACGGTGGCGCGCGGGCGCCTGCCGGGCACGCTGGGCGATGCCGCCATGCTGGCGGACTACCTGGCGCGGCGTCGGCGCGACCGCCAGGTGGGCATCGGCATCACCCACGCGCTGGTGTCCGGTTTTTCCAACGACTGGCCGCTGCTGCCCCTGCTGCGCGGCCAGGCGCTCACCGCCATGAACCTGTGGCCGTGGAGCCGGCGCGCGCTGGCCCGGCTCATGATGTACGGCATGGCGTCTTCCTGATGCGTGCCCGCCGCGACAGTCCCTGGGACGTGGTGGTGGTGGGCGCCGGCATCACCGGCGTGGCGCTCGGCCTGGCCCTGCACCAGGCGGGCCTGCGCGTGCGCGTGCTGGACCGTGCCGCGGCGCCGCCCTTCGTGCCCGATCCCGCCTTCGATCCGCGCATCTACGCCATCAGCACCGCAAGCCAGGCGTTCCTGGCGCGCGTGGGCGGCTGGCAGGCCATGGACCCGACCCGTATCGAACCCATCCGCGCCATGGACATCCAGGGCGACGGCCAGGGGCGCCTGCATTTCGACGCGGCCGGCCCGGACGGCTCGCTGGGTTACATCGCGGAGTCGGGCGCGCTGCTGGACGGGCTGCTGACCGTCGTGCGGCGCAGCGCGCCGGACTTGATCGAGGCGCCGGTTTCTGTGCAGCTGGAAACGGAGGAGGGCGGGGACGCAGCACAGCGCCGTGACCACCTCACACTGCACTGCACCGCCTCCCCGGCCGCTCCGGCCACCACGTATCGCACCCGGCTGCTGGTGGCTGCGGACGGCCTCCAGTCCTCGCTGCGTCAGCAGCTGGGCATTGCCGCCCGCTTCCGGCCCTACGGCCAGACGGCCGTGGTGGCCAATTATGAAAGCGACGTGGCGCACGGCGGCGCGGCGCGCCAGTGGTTCCTGCACGGCGAAGTGGTGGCGCTGCTGCCGCTGCCGGGGAACCTTGTGTCGCTCGTCTGGTCTGCAAGAGAAGAACATGCGCAGGCGCTGCTGGCGCTCACGCCGCAGGAACGCACGGCGGCCCTGCAGGCGGTGGTGGGCTATGGCGTGGGCAACCTGGTGGAGCGTTCAAAGCCGGCCGGGTTTCCCCTGCGCTGGATGCGCGTGGAGCGCCTCACGGCGCCGCGTGCGGTGCTGGTGGGCGATGCCGCCCACGGCGTGCACCCCATGGCGGGACAGGGACTCAACCTGGGCCTGCAGGACGCGGCGGAACTGTCCGCCCTGCTCGTCAACCGCGGTGAAGGGCCCGACTGCGGCGACGCCGGCCTGCTGCGCCGCTACGCGCGCGCGCGCGCGGAGCCGGTGTGGGCCATGCAGGGGCTGACCGACGGCCTGTTCCGCCTGTTCGGCGAAGACCGCTGGGGCCTGCCGCGGGTGCGCAACTGGGGCATGAGCCAGGTGGACCGGCTGCCTGCCCTCAAGCGCCTGCTGATCGATCAAGCCAACTCATGATATGAAAAGGAATTGCCACATGCCGCACAGGATTCACAAAACAGGGCGCATGGCCGCCCTCCTGCTGGGGCTTGCCCTGGCGCTGGGCGCCCGCGCCGATGCCAATACCGTGCGCCACCTGCTGGAACAGCGCCAGCCCAAGATTGCGGGCCACATCGTGAGCGTCACTCCCGCCCACGTGCTGGGCCTGTACGAAATCTACACGGACGACCGCCAGATCATCTACACCGACGAAGGCGTGAACTACCTGTTCGCGGGTGACATCCACGACGCGCGCACGCTCAAGGACCTCACGGAAGAGCGCCTGGCCACGCTCAATGCCATTCCGCCCTCGGCGCTGCCGCTCTCCCAGGCCCTGAAGCGCGTCAAGGGCAACGGCAAGCGCCTGCTGGTGCTGTTTTCCGATCCGGACTGTCCCTACTGCCGCAAGCTGGAAAAGGAACTCACGGGCATCACCGACGTGACCATCTACACGTTCCTCTACCCCATCGATTCGCTGCACCCGAAAGCTTCGGAACATTCGCGCGACATCTGGTGCGCGCCCGACCGCCAGAAAGCCTGGGAAGACTACCTGCTGCACAACGTGGTGCCGCCCAAAAAGGAGTGTGCCAATCCGCTCCAGCAGGTGCAGGACCTGGGCACCAAATACCGCCTGACCGGCACGCCCACCCTGGTGTTCGGCGACGGCCGGGTGGTGGCGGGGCTGTTGCGGCGGGACGAACTGGAAAAGGCCCTGGGCCCGCACTGAGCGCGCGGGCGCGGCGCGCCTAAAAGCGGCGGTAGAGCGGATCGTTGCGGTCGAGCAGGGCGCTCGCCGCTTCAAACTCCGGATAGAGTTCACCCACCAGTTGCCAGAAGTCGTGGCTGTGGTTGAGGTGCTTCAGGTGCGCCACTTCGTGCGCCACCACATAGTCGATTTCCGCGGGAGAAGCTTTCAGCAGACGCCAGTTGAGGCGGATGTCGCCGCGGCTGTTGCAGCTGCCCCAGCGCCCCAGGGCGTTGGACAACTGCACGCGCGGCATGGGCACGCCCAGCTTGCCGCTGAAATGCGCCACCCGATCGCGCAGCAGCGGCAAGGCCTGCGCGCGGTACCATTCTTCCACCAGGAATTTCACGGGGCCCGCGCCCGGATCCACTTCGATCACGCCGTTCTCTTCCGGCAGCAGCGACAATTGCGTGGTGGAAAAGCGCAGGCGACGCGTGCCGCCCAGCCACGGCAGCAGTTCGCCGTCGCGGAACTGGGGCGCTTCGGGCACCGAACGTTCGCGCCAGTGGTCGAGTTTTTTCTTCACCCAGGGCCATTGTTCGCGGATGGCCTGTTCCACCGAACCCAGGGTCACCCAGGGCGGAATGGCCACTGTCAGTCCCGTGTGGTCCACCAGCAGGCCGATGCTGCGCCGGCGCGCGCGCCGCGCCACGCTGTACTGCACTTCCTCTTCGCCGATGCGCAGGCGGTGGCGCCGCGGCGGGCGCGTCACCAGGGCAGCGCCGGCAGGCGATTTGCCGCGCCGCGTGTAGGGCAGGGCGGCCGAGCCGCTCCAGTCTTCGAGCTGGTCTTCGATCCAGGCTTCCACTTCCTTGATCACGTCGGCGCCGTCGCGTCCGGCGGTGGCAATGGGGGCGCCGATGCGCACGCGGATGGTGCCGGGATGGCGCTGCAGGGGGTTCTTTTTCCACAGCCGCCCGGCGTCATGTGCGAAAGGCACCACCGGCACGCCCGCAGCTGCGGCCAGCAGTGCGCCGCTGGGGGCGTAGCGGGCGCGGAAACCGAAGGGCACGCGCGTGCCTTCCGGGAAAATGACCACGTCCAGTCCCGCCTTGAGGCGCGCTTCACCCTGGATGCGTACCTGCTGGTAGGCTTCGCGGCGCTGGTCGCGGTCGATGGCGATGGGGTCGAGCAGGCGCATGCCCCAGCCGAAGAAGGGCATGGACAGCAGTTCCTGCTTGATGACAAAACTGTGGGGCGGAAAGAAGGCCGGGAAAAACATGGTTTCCCAGTCCGACTGGTGCTTGGCCAGCACCACGCACGGTTCCTTGGGCAGGTGCTCCCAGCCTTCCACCGTGTAGCGCACGCCGCACAGGAGCGTGCCCAGGCGGATCATGACGCGGCACCAGGCCCCGGAAAAATAGCGCGGTCCGGCTTTCCACAGGGGCGCGGAGAGCAGCATGAGCAGGGCGTACAGGGGCGTGAGGACGATCTGGCAGAGCAGGAACAGGCCGGACCGGAATGCGATCATGCGGTTTTTCCGATGATGGCGCGCACCGCTTCGGCCAGGTCCTCGAACACCGGCGTGCCTTCCGGCAGACCGCCCGCTTCCAGCGTCTTGCGGCCCTTGCCGGTGAGCACCAGCATGGGTTGCGCCCCGGCGTTGGCGGCGGCTACCAGGTCGCGCAGCGAATCGCCCACAGCGGGCACGTGGCCCAGGGGAATGTTGTAGCGCTGCTGGATTTCCTCAAACAGTCCGGTGGCGGGCTTGCGGCAGTTGCAGCGCGCCTCGTTGGCATGCGGGCAGAAGAAGATGGCGTCCAGCACGGCGCCGTGCTGGGCCAGGGCGTCGATCATCTTGTGGTGGATGGCGTTGAGGGTGGCCAGGTCGAACAGCCCGCGCGCGATGCCGGACTGGTTGGTGGCCACCACCACGCGGTAGCCCGCCTGGTTGAGGCGCGAAATGGCCTCCAGGCTGCCCGGAATGGGGCGCCACTCGTCCGGGTTTTTGATGTAGCGGTCGCTGTCGAAGTTGATCACGCCGTCGCGGTCCAGGATGACGAGCGGCATGGCGTCAGGCCCCCAGGCGTGAAATGTCGGCCACCTGGTTCATGAGGCGTTCCAGGCGGGCCAGCAGGGCCAGGCGGTTGGCGCGCAGCGCGGCGTCTTCGCACAGCACCATCACGTCCGTGAAAAAGCGGTCCACGGGGTCGCGCAGGCTGGCCAGCCGGCACAGGGCCCCCGTGTAGTCCAGGCGCACCAGGTGGTCGTCCACGTCGGGTTCCACCGCCATCAGCGCGTCGTGCAGCGCGTGTTCTGCGGCTTCCGCAAAACGCGCGGGATCGGGCGGCGGCAGGTGCGTGGTGTCGGTGTCCGCCGATTTGCGCAGCAGGTTGCGGATGCGCTTGTTGGCGGCGGCCAGCGCCTGCGCTTCCGGCAGGGCGCGGAAGGCGCGCACGGCATCGAGCCGCAGCGGCACGCGGTCCAGCCGCACCAGCGGCTGCGACAGCACGGAATCGGTTTCCTCGGCGCTGTAGCCGCGTTCGCGCAGCACGCCGCGCAGGCGTTCGCGCAGGAATTCGGTGAGTCCGGCCAGCGTTTCGGGCGCCAGCGTCTGCGGCGGGAAGCCGTCCACCGCATGCTGCAGCAGTTGCGGCAGTTCCAGCGGCAGGCCCTGTTCCATCAGGATGCGGATCACGCCCAGCGCGGCGCGGCGCAGCCCGAAGGGGTCGCGGTCGCCGGTGGGGGCCTGGCCGATGCCGTGCATGCCGGCCAGGGTGTCCAGCTTGTCGGCCAGCGCCACGGCCGAGCCCAGCGGCCCCTGGGGCAGGCTGTCCTGGGCGAAGCGCGGATGGTAATGGGCCGCGATGGCATCGGCCACCGGTGCCGCTTCGCCGTCATGGAGCGCGTAATAGCGGCCCATGAGCCCCTGCAGTTCGGGAAACTCCCCCACCATGTCGGTCAGCAGGTCGGCTTTCATGAGCTGTGCCGCGCGCTCTGCGGCCACGGCATCTGCTCCCAGCAGATCGGCCACGGTGGCGGCCAGGCGCTCCAGGCGCCCCACGCGCGCCAGCATGCTGCCCAGGCGGTTGTGGTACACCACGTCGGCCAGGCGCGGCAGGCGGTCGGCCAGGCGCGTCTTGCGGTCCTGCTCGAAAAAGAAGCGGGCGTCCGACAGGCGCGCGCGCAGCACGCGTTCGTTGCCGCGCACGATGGCTTCCGGCGTGGCCGTGTCCAGGTTGCTCACCAGCAGGAAACGCGGCAGCAGGCGGCCTTGCGCA
>JAGWTQ010000039.1 GCA_028868905.1 Betaproteobacteria bacterium | reverse complement strand
ACCCTGGGTCGCCCAGATTTCCCTGCTCGCCCGGCCCTGAGCTTCAGGTGCGGCCGTAGCCGTCCTCGAAGCGCACGATGTCGTCTTCCCCGAGATAAAGTCCCGACTGCACTTCGATCAGTTCGAGCGGTTCGCTGCCGGGATTTTCCAGGCGGTGGCGTACCCCCAGCGGAATGTAGATGGACTGGTTTTCGTGCAGGGTCAGCACATCCTCGCCGCGCGTGACGCGCGCGCTGCCTTTCACCACCACCCAGTGTTCGGCCCGGTGGTGGTGCAGTTGCAGGGACAGGCGGGCGCCCGGCTTGACCGTGATGCGCTTGACCTGGAAACGTTCGCCGCGGTCGATGGCATCGAACACGCCCCACGGACGTGGCACGCGCCGGTGCAGCGTGGCTTCGCTCACGCCGGCTTCCAGCAGTTGTTCCACCACATCGCGCACCTGTTCCACGTGATCGGCCTGGGCCACCAGCAGGGCGTCGGCCGTGTCCACGATCAGCAGGCGTTCCGTGCCGAGCGCCACCACCGGGCGGTGTGGCGCATGGATGTAGGTGTCGCGGCAGGCGCGCACGTGGCCCTGGCCCACCACGCGGTTGCCGTCATCGTCGGGCGGGGCCAGTTCCGCCACCGCATTCCAGCTGCCCACGTCGCTCCAGGCGCCGGAAAACGGCACCATGGCCACGCGCTCATGGTGTTCCATCACGGCGTAATCGATGGACTGGCTGCGGCAGCGCGCAAACGGTTCGCGCGCCAGGCGCGTGAACGACCCGTCGGCGCGCGCATCGCGCACGGCTTCGCTGGCGGCCTGCAGGATGTCGGGCGCGTGGCGCTCGAGGGCGGCCACCAGGGTGTCAGCGCGCGTCAGGAAAATGCCCGCGTTCCAGAAATGGTGGCCTTCCAGCAGCAGGGCCTGGGCGCGTGCCGCGTCGGGCTTTTCCAGGAAGCGGCGCACGGCGCACGCGCGGCCCCAGGCGGGGTCCACGGCTTGTGGCGCCTGCTCGATGTAGCCGTAGGCGGTGCTGGGAAAGGTGGGCGTGATGCCGAAAGTCACGATGGCGCCGGCTTGCGCCGCGTCGATGCCGGCCTGCACGGTGGCGGCAAAGGCTTCGTGATCCGGAATGTGGTGGTCCGCCGGCAAAAACAGCAGGAGCGTGGCCGGGGGCACGCTGCAGGCCGCGGCTGCCATGGCCGCCGCGGTGTTGCGCCCCTCCGGTTCCAGCAGCTGGCGCAGCGGCACGCCGGCGGCATCGGCCGCTTCCTGCACCAGAAAGCGGTGTTCTTCGGCCGCCACCGCCAGCGCTTCGGGCGAAAGCAGGCGCACCCGCTCCAGGGTGAGCTGCAGCAGGCTCTTGTCGCCCACCAGGGGTACGAACTGCTTGGGCAGCGCCTTGCGCGACAGGGGCCACAGGCGGGTGCCGCTGCCGCCGCACAGGATGACGGGCGTGATGGGCGAATAGGTCATGGATCCTGGATTCTCTCAGAAAAAACGCGCTTTCTGCTACCATGCGGCACTGAATCGTTCAGTCGGGGGTCGGCATGCATCGAATCGTGATCGTGGGCGGTGGCGCGGGAGGGCTGGAACTGGCCACGCGTCTGGGCGACACCTTGGGCAAATCGGGACGCGCCGAAATCACGCTCATCGAAAAATCCCGCACCCATTTCTGGAAGCCGCACCTGCATGAAATCGCGGCCGGCAGCATGGACCTCGACGTGCATGCCCTGGATTACCTGGCGCAGTCGCACTGGCACCATTTCCGCTACCGCATCGGCGAAATGGTGGGACTGGACCGCGAGCAGCGCCTGGTGCACCTGGCCCCCTACCACGATGAGGAAGGCGTGATCGTCACCCAGGCGCGCAGCTTTCCCTACGACACGCTGGTGCTGGCGGTGGGCAGCCAGACCAACGACTTCGGCACGCCCGGCGTGGCAAGCCATGCCATCGCGCTGGAGACGCCGGTGGAGGCGGACCGCTTCCACCGCCGCCTGGTCAACGCGTTCCTGCGCGCCCATGCCCAGCACGAACCGCTGCGCCCCGAACAGCTGCAGGTGGCCATCGTGGGAGCCGGCGCCACCGGCGTGGAGCTGGCGGCGGAACTGCACAACGCCACGCGCGACCTGGTGTCCTACAACCTGGACCGCATCGATCCCGACAAGCACATCCGCATCCACCTCATCGAAGCGTCGCCGCGCATCCTGCCGGCCCTGCCCGAACGCATTTCCGACAGCGCGCACCGCATGCTCGCCAGCCTGCAGGTGCAGGTGCACACGGGCGCGCGCGTGGCGGAAGTGCTGCCGCAGGCGGTGCGGCTGCACACCGGCGACCTCATTCCGGCGGAACTGGTGGTGTGGGCGGCCGGCGTCAAGGCCCCGGCCTTCCTCACCGGTCTCGGGCTTGAAACCAACGGCATCAACCAGCTCGTGGTACACGAGAATCTGCAGACCACGCGCGATCCGCACATCTTCGCCCTGGGCGACTGTGCCGCTGCGCCCTGGCTGGGGCATGAAGGCAAAAGCGTGCCGCCGCGCGCGCAGGCGGCGCACCAGCAGGCCAGCCACCTGGCGCGGGAATTCCGTCGCCTGCTGGCGGGGCAGGACGTGCGGCCCTACCGCTATCGCGATTTCGGCTCGCTGGTGTCACTGGGTGAATACACCACCGTGGGCAACCTCATGGGCAATTTCGTGGGCGGCAACATGTGGGTGGAAGGGCTGTTCGCGCGCTGGATGTACGTGTCGCTCTACAAGCTGCACGAAATGGCGCTGCACGGCTTCTGGAAAATGGCGCTCAGCACCGTGGCGCGCTTCATCAGCCGGCGCACGGAACCGCACGTCAAGCTGCACTAGCACTCACGGGGAAACCCGGCCTCAGGCCGGATCGGGCTGGATCTGGAACAGCCAGGTCTCGCTCAACGGTTGTCCTGCATGGCGCAGGAACAGGCGCAGTTCTGCCGTCTCGTGGCCTTCGGGCGTGTAGTCGAACTGGGCGCGCCAGTGGCCTGGCGTGCCGTCGGGCACCGCTTCCGTGAACACCCCTGAAAAAGTACCGTGCGTGGCGGACAGCACGGCTTCCGGAATGGCGCCGGGCGGCAGCGCGGCAAGCGCCGGACCCTGGAACGCCACCACGAATTTTTCCACGCCGCTCGGGCGTGGCGGATGTTCCGGCTGCCCGCCGCGTCCGCGCAGGGTGGCGGTGCAGCGCGCGTACGGCGTGGCAAACGGTTCCTCCGCCTGCCAGTAAAGGCGGTAGCGCAGGCGCTGTTCGGAACCGGCCAGTGCCGGCGCCTTGGGCACCCACATGGCCACGATGTTGTCGATGGTTTCCTCGGGGCTCGCGATTTCCCACAGCAGCACCGATCCTTCACCCCACGCGTCCAGCGGCTCCACCCACAGGCTGGGGCGGCGCTCATAATGCACGCCGTCGAGGTAGGCGTCGAAATGCCGTTCGCGCTGCATCAGTCCGAAGCCGCGCGGGTCGCGGTCGGCAAACAGCGACAGGCGGTGGTGCGCCGGGTTTTCCAGGGGGCGCCACAGGTGTTCGTCGCGGCCCGTCCACAGGGCCAGCCCGTCGGAGTCGTGGACTTCCGGGCGCCAGTCGTAACGGGTTTTCTTGGCGGTTTTCGAAAACAGGTACATGGACGTGGCCGGGGCCAGGCCAAGCTGGGCCACGTCCCGGCGCAGGTTCACCTGCGCCTGCACTTCCATCACCACGTTGGCGCCGCGCGTGAGCACGAAACGGTAGGCGCCGGAAGCGCTCGGACTGTCCAGCAGGGCATACACCGTGAGCGGGCCCGAGTCGCTGGAGGGCGTTTCGATGTAGAAGCGGGTGAAGGCCGGAAACTCTTCCTTCAGGTCCGGCACGGCCACGTCGATGGCCAGCCCGCGCGCCGACAGCCCGTACTGGTACTGGTCGCCGATGGCGCGGAAATAGGAGGCGCCCAGGAAGGCCGCCCAGTCGTTGTTGTGCCAGTCCGGGTGGTCCGGTCCGGCCAGGCGGCTTTCCTGGATGCGCAGGCCGGCAAAGCCGGCATCGGGCCCCAGGCCGTGCGCCGGACTGTTGGCGGGCATGTCGAACAGGCGCGGATCGTACAGCACTTCGCGCGCCTGGCCGTTGTCCACGCGGTACATGTGCACCGGCGCCGGGAAGAATTTTCCAGGATGAAAAAAGGCCACCGGAAACTGCCCCGGACCGGCGGCGAACAGCGCGGCTTCGGGCTTGAAGCGGATCTGGCTGTGGGCTTCCCAGTCGATCTGTTCCACCACGTCGCGGTGTGATACCGGCACTGCTTCGAAAGGGCGGCGCGCCAGGGCGCGCGCCTGTTCGCACAGGGCCTCGAAGGAAAACGGCTGTTCCGGGCCCAGCGCCAGCCCGGGCGTGCCGGCGGACGCGTCCTCCGCGCTCCAGGAGGGGCGTGCGAAGGCGGCCATGACGGTGCTGGTGGCCAGGGCCGTCATGAAATGGCGTCGCGGCAGGGGCGTGTCGTCGTTCATCAGTGCTTGGGCGCTGTGGCGGGCGGGGCGGAGGTGTCGGGAGCGGGGCGCGACACCAGGCTGCGCTCGATCGCCTTCAGTTCCTGGATCTTGTTGCCGAGGGCGTCGGCGCGGGCGTTGGCGTCATGCAGCTGCTGGTTCAGGGCTTCGACTTTTTCGTCCAGCGCGCCCTGGCTGTTCCAGGATTCCTGCAGCAAGGCCACCAGGGGCGCCAGGGCCGCGGCATCGGCCCCGCCGGAACGGGCCAGCGCGGAAAGCACGAGGCGGGCCTGGGCGCGCGCTTGCGCGTCGCCCTGCAGGTGCCACAGGTGCGCCAGGCGCAGGCGCGTGCGCGCGTCCGCTTGTGGCAGCGCCGTCAGGCGCTGGATTTCGTGTTCCCGTTCGGACGCTTCCCATTGCTGGTCGCGCGCCCAGTCGGTGAGGGCGGCCGACAGCAGTTCGGGGGCCGGCGGGGTGGCCAGCACCGCCTGCGAAGCCGGCACCGGCTGGACCGAGGACGGCGCGGGCGGGGTGCTGCTGCAGGCGGTCAGGGCCGCAGCAACGACGAAAAGAAGGGGCAGGTCAGGCAGGCGCATCCGGAATCTCGATGTGGAAATGGGCGCCCGTGGCCCCGTTGCGGCGCACCAGGGAGACGTGCCCCCCGTGGGCTTCCACCAGTTCCTTCACGATGGAAAGGCCGATGCCGCTGCCCTTGCGGGCGCTCGAGGGCTGGCGCACGCCCTGGTAGAAGGGATTGAAGATCCGGTCCTGGTCTGCCGGATCCACCCCCGGCCCCGTGTCGATGCAGTCCACGGACCAGCCGCCGCGGCGCGCGGCCAGGGTCAGGCGGATTTGTCCGCCGTCGGGGCTGAAGCGGATGGCGTTGGATAGCAGGTTGCTCACGGCAATGTCGATTTTTTCCGGGTCGATGCGGGCAGTCACGGCGGGACCTTCCACGTTCACGTCGATCTGGCGGGCCTGGAACTGCAGGCGCTGGCGGTTCACCAGGGCGTCCAGCAGGGCGCGCAGGTCCACCGGACGCCGCTGCAGGCGGCGCGCTTCGAACGCGACCGCATTGTACTGCAACAGGCTCTCGATTTGCTGCTGGAGTGCGATGGCATTGTCGCGCAGGATGCCCAGGATTTCATGTTGCGACGGATTGAGCTGGCCCGCCACCTGTTCTTCCAGCAGCGACACCGCTTCCCGCACGTTGGCCAGCGGGGTTTTGAGTTCGTGGGAAATGTGGCGCAGGAACAGCAGCTTGTCCGCTTCCAGGGCCGCCAGGCGCTGGCGCAGGCCTTCCAGGCGTTCGCCCAGTTCGCGCATGTCGCTCGGCCCGGTGATGGCGATGGGGTCCGGCGGTCCGGGCGTGCCCAGGGCATCGATGGCGCGGTCCAGTTGCTTGAAGGAGCGCGCCAGCCACATGCCCAGCACCAGCGCCAGCGCCGCGGCCACGCTGGCTGCGGCGGCGCCGATCCAGATGACGGAACGGCGCTGCCGTTCAAAGTCCGCGATGAGCGCCTGGTTGCGCTGGGCCAGCAGCACTTTCGACGTGTTTTCGATTTGCTGGTTGAGGGCGCCCAGCTGCTTGAAGGCTTCGGAGAGCGCCGGCTGGGACAGGGTTTTGGCCTCGGCGCCGGCCAGCAGCGGGGCCAGGGTCTGGGCTGCCTGGCCCTGCCAGGCTTCGGTCAGGGGCGGCAGTTCGGCCGGGAAACGCTGCCCCAGG
Organism: Betaproteobacteria bacterium; assembly: GCA_028868905.1. Taxonomy (GTDB): domain Bacteria; phylum Pseudomonadota; class Gammaproteobacteria; order Burkholderiales; family Ferrovaceae; genus JAKBAT01. The sequence continues at coordinate 12,257 of JAGWTQ010000039.1, read as the reverse complement.
CCGGCGGCCACGCCCCGCCCTTCGCTCCAGGTCTTGCGGATTTCAGCCAGCAGGCCGGGGTCGTTCAGCACCAGGTACTGGCGCGTTTCCCGTTCCAGGGCCACCGTGAGTTCCTGCAGGGCGCGCACCGCCTGCACGGTTTCCAGGGCCTGCAGGGGATAGTCGCGGTTGGCTTCGGTGAGGGTTTCCACCGCCACCAGCGTGCGCGTGAGCGCGCCGCCCAGGAGCAGGATGATGCCCAGGAACGCGATCAGCAGCAGCTGGCGGAAAGAGAAGGGGAAACGGGTGCCGTCAAAAAAGCGGGAAAAAGCCGGCCGCGTCATGCCGCGCGCGTGGCCGGCTGCCAGGCCGGAAGCGGAGCGCTGGCGCGTGCGGGACGCTCCAGCGGCCGCAGCGTGTAGCTGCGCGCACGGCGCAGCACGGCGGGCACGGCCAGTTCTTCCGGCGTGAACAGCCAGCGCTGCAGGCGCAGCATGCGGCCCCAGCGGGCTTCGCTGGTGAGGGCGGCCAGCGGTGCCGCAAACAGCAGCGGCAGGCCTACCGGCAGCAGGGCGGTCAGGGCTTCGGGTGCCGCCACGGCGGTGGCGCCCAGCAGCAGGGCCACGGCGGAAGTCACGGGAGCAAAGCGGCGCGCGGCGTCAGGCAGCGAAATGGCTTGCGCTTCGCGCGGGGGGGATTTCCAGTCGAGCTTGAGGCCGGTCAGGGCGCCCAGCACGAACAGGGTATGGGCCACCATGCGCACCGGGGCCTGCAGCGCGGACAGGGCGGTTTCCAGCAGGGCGCTTTTGACCAGTGCGGCGGTTCCGCCGAAGGCGGGGGCTTCGCCGCGCAGCACGATGTTGGCCGCGGCCAGCACGCGCGGCAGGAACAGCAGCACCAGGGTGAGTCCCCACAGGAAGGAGAGGGCGGCAGGCTGGCCTGCCAGCACGGCATCGCCGCCGGCGTCCGCTTCCAGCACGTGCAGGCTGAAGCTCACCAGCAGGAACGCCAGCCACAGCGGCGCGGACAGATAGGCCATCACGCCCGTGGCGAGCATGGCCCGGTGCACCGGGCGCAGGCCAGGCTCGGCCACGAGGCGGATGTTCTTGAAATTGCCCTGGCACCAGCGGCGGTCGCGCTGCAGTTCTTCCACCAGGTTGGAGGGCTGCTGTTCATAGCTGCCTTCCAGATCGGAGGCGAGCCACACGGTGTAGCCCGCGCGCCGCATGAGCGCGGCTTCCACGAAGTCGTGCGAAAGGATTTCGCCGCTCAGGCCGCCGCGGCCCGGCAGCGTGGCCAGTGCGCAATGGGTCATGAACGGTTGCACGCGGATGATGGCGTTATGCCCCCAGTAATGGGATTCCCCCAGTTGCCAGTACTGCATGCCGGCGGTGAACAGCGGCCCCACCGTGCGTCCGGCAAACTGCTGGGCGCGCGCATGCAGCGTTTCCACCCCACAGGCTCGGGGTGCAGTCTGAATGATACCCGCTTTGGGGTCGGCTTCCATCAGTTGCACCAGGCGCGTGAGCGATTCGCCGCTCATGACGCTGTCGGCATCCAGCACCACCATGTAGCGGTAGTTGCGTCCCCAGCGGCGGCAGAAATCGGCCACGTTGCCGGCCTTGCGGCGCGTACGCCGTTCGCGCACCCGGTAATACAGGCGGCAGCGATCGCCCAGGCGGTCGCGCAGGATGGTCCAGGCGGCCAGTTCTTCGGCGCGCACGGCAGGGTCCGCGCTGTCGGACAGTACGAACACGTCAAACAGGCCGGCGTCCGGTTGTTCGGCGAGCGATTCACAGGTGGCGCGCAGGCCGGCAAACACCGGGCCCACCGGTTCGTTGCAGATGGGCATGATGAGCGCCGTGCGGGCATCGCCGCCCAGGGGCTGCAGGCGGGCGCCGCGCGTGTCCAGGGCATGGGGGTCGCCGCGCCAGCGCGCGAAAAAGCCCATGAGGGCGGTCACGAAGCCGGCCGCCACCCAGGACAACAGCACCACGAACAGGGTGATTTGCAGCGTGCGCAGCACCGGATGGCCGCTTTCGGGCTGGCTTTGCGCCAGCAGCAGGGCGGCGCCGCCCGCGATCAGGGCAATCAGTGCCAGCAGCACGGACCGCCGGCGGGAAGCAGCCCGTTCCCAGGAGGAGGGACTGGGAACGGACGCTTCCCGTTGCGGTGCAGACAGGCTCTTCAGGCCCTTGAACAACCCTTGCCAGAAACCGGTCCAGGGACGGGCGATCATGCTGCCGCGTCGCATCGGAGGAGTGCGCCCTGCGGACCGGGTCAGGGCAAAAAGATCATAAGGTTTCATGCGCGTGTATCTAGCAAGAACCGGGCCAGCGGCTTATGCTTTGCGCAACCAGTTGATCAGAATGGAATTTGTTGTGTGCTGCGGGAAGGGTGCAGGGCGGGTTTCAGGGGCGGCTGTCGCCTGCAGGCGACAAGGATTGGGCCGAAGGCTCGAAAGGCCCGTAACAACGGGGTTTCAGGGTTGTCGCTCGGGAGAGACAAGCGCCGGCGGGCGGAAAGAATCCGGCGTCAGACCGTGCTTCTGCAGCAGGCGGTAGAACTCGGTGCGATTGCGTTCGGCCAGCCGTGCCGCGTCCGCCACGTTGCCGCCGGTCACCTTGAGCAGCCCCGTCAGGTACTCCCGCTCGAAGCGTTCGCGCGCGGCGGCCAGGCTCAGGATTTCCACCGAAGGCACGCGCAGCGCCCGCTGCACCAGGGACAGCGGGATCAGCAGGGTGGTGGCGAGCGCGCACACCTGCTCCACCACGTTGTAGAGCTGGCGCACGTTGCCCGGCCACGAATAGAGCGTGAGGGCCTTGAGCGCTTCCGGGGCAAAGCCGTTGAGGTGCTTGTCGTATTTCTGGGCCAGCCGCACCAGGAAATGGTTGGCCAGCAGGGGAATGTCCTCGCGCCGGTCGCGCAGCGGCGGCAGCGTGAGCTCCACCACGTTGAGGCGGTAGTAGAGGTCTTCCCGGAACTGTTCTTCGGCGATGGCCGTTTCCAGGTTCTGGTGGGTGGAGGACAGGATGCGCACGTCCACCGGCATGCTCTGGCTCGACCCCACCGGGCGCACGATGCGTTCCTGCAGGGTGCGCAGCAGCTTGGCCTGGAGGTTGATGGGCATGTCCCCGATTTCGTCCAGGAACAGGGTGCCGCCGGCGGCGGCGCGGAATAGCCCTTCGTGGTGGGAGACCGCACCGGTGAAGGCGCCTTTCACGTGGCCGAACAGTTCCGATTCCAGCAGCTGCTCGGGAATGGCGCTGCAGTTCACGGCCACAAAAGGCCGGCCGGCGCGCGGGCTGGCCCGGTGGATCGCCTGGGCCAGCAGTTCCTTGCCGGTGCCGGATTCGCCGCGGATGAGCACGGAAGCGTCCGAACGCGCCACCAGCTTCGCTTCGTGCAGCAGTTCCGCCATGCGGTTGGAGCGGCTGATGATGGCGCCGCGCCAGGCTTCCTCTTCGGCGCTCCCTTCCTCCCCTTCGCCCGCGTACAGGGCCAGCGCCTGCGCGATCTTGTCGAGCAGTTCCTTGCCGTCGAACGGTTTGGTGAGGTAGCTGAACACGCCGCGCGCGGTGGCTTCCACGGCGTCCGGAATGGTGCCGTGGGCGGTCAGCAGGATCACCGGCAGCGTCGGGTGGCGCACGTGGATTTCGTCGAACAGGCGCAGGCCGTCCTGGCCCGGAAGCTGTACGTCGCTCAGCACCAGTTGCGGCCGTTCGATGGCGATCTGCGCCAGCGCCGCTTCCGCCGAAGCGGCCGTGGTCACGCGGTAGCCGGCGGCGCGCAGGCGCAGGGTGAGCAGATGCAGCAGGTCGGGGTCGTCGTCCACCAGCAGCAGGTGCGGTGTCATCGGGCGTCTCCTTCCAGCAGGGCGGCCAGGCGCACGCCCGCCTCTTCCAGCTGCAGGGCCACGATCCCGGTGGCTTGGTCGCGGTAGTCGGGGGACAGGCGGTAATGGCCGCGCTCGTCCGGCGGCGGCAGCGGATCGTAGGCCTGGGTGCGCGCAGTGTCGAAAGATTCCCGTGCCCAGTCGCGTGGCGTGCCGCGCTGCCAGGCGCGCACGTTGGCGGGCGTGATGCGCGCGCTCAGGGTGGCGGCGATGGCGGCATCATCCGGCCCCAGGCGCTGCACGAACACGTCATCCCAGTAGTGGTGCAGGGTGCCCGCGTGGGCGCCTGCCATGTTCACGCGCTTTTCGTTGCCGCCGCGGTCGTGGTCGTCGATGGCGTGCAGCGGCTGGTGCAGGTCGCCCACGAAATGGATCAGGAACTTGAGCGCGCGCTGTGCTTCCGCGCGCCGCTCGGGGCTGGTGTCGGCGCCCGGCCAGGGTTTGAGCTCGGCGTTGAACTGTTCGATCTTGTCCACCACGCAGTCGGCCGCCGGCCCCCGGGAGGCCGGTGTGCCGGGCGGCAGGGCGGGAAACCCGTGGCAGGCTCGCGCCAGGTCCGGGTGCCAGCGTTCCAGGTCCACGAAATGCCAGGCGTGGGTTTGCTGGTAGTTGGCGCGCCGGCCGTTTTCGGGCGAATCGCGGTAGCGGTCGGCCCACACGGCGGCGGAAACCGGGTCGTGCGCCGTCAGGGGGTCGGGGTCGTCGGCCAGCAGGGCTTCCACCCGCGCGCGTGCCCCGGGCGAAAGGAAATGCAGGGCGATGCGCGCCACCACTTCATGTCCGGTGTCGCCCCAGGCGTGCGCCGCGGGCGCGAGCGCCCACAGCAGCAGGGCGCCGGCGACGCACTTGCCTCGCAACGGGCTTGCCCCGCACAATGTCTGTTTTGGCGACAGCGAAAGAGGATTTGTCATGTCCGTACACGATATCATCGACCAGCAGGTCAAAAGTCACCCGGTAGTCCTTTACATGAAGGGCAGCCCCGATTTTCCCCAATGCGGATTTTCCGCCAACGCCGTCAAGATCCTGAAGGCCTGCGGCGTGAGCGAACCGTTCACCGTGGATGTGCTGCAGAATCCGGAAATCCGCCAGGGCATCAAGGAATACGCCAACTGGCCCACCATTCCCCAACTCTACATCAAAGGGGAATTCGTCGGGGGGTCCGACATCATGACCGAACTCTACCAGTCGGGCGAACTCAAGCAGATGCTGACCGCCTGATGTCCCTGCGGCGCCCTAGTGGCGCCGCGCTTCCTGCTGGAACTTGCAGCGCCAGGCCCCCAGGCGTTCGATGTATTCGCGCGTGGTCTTGGGCATGGGCGTGCGCGCGCGCGCGATGTCGCTGATGATGGCCTGGCCATGGGCGATCAGGCGCAGGCCTTCTTCCTGCAGCCGGCCGTATTCCAGGCTGCCGGCGGCGCGTGTGGCGGGACGGAAGGCCAGCAGGGATTCGCTCGCCACCACGAAGGCCGGCCACACTTCGAAAATGCGGTCGTCCGTCTGCAGGATTTCCACTTTCTGGTGGGCGGCGCACGTGACTTTTCGCACCAGCGGCTCCAGCCCGTCAAAGTCCGGGTCGTTGGCGAAATGTTCGAGGATGGCGGCCCCCAGGCGGTCGATGTCGCGCATGGTGGCGGCGATCTTGATGTAGCGGCTTTCAAAAAACGCGTCCACGGGAATGGAGAAGGCGTGCAGGGGTTCGCCCCACAGTTCGTCGATGCCTTCTTCGCCGCTGCGGTGCAGGACCAGGCGCCCCAGTGACAGCGCCTCCTGCAGGCAGCGTCCGCATTCGCGCAGCAGGGCGTTGTCCGAGGTGATTTCCACGCCCAGTTCCTGGATTTCCACCAGCTTGGTGATGATGTCGGTGGCGCGGTTGAAGAGCGAACCGGCCAGCATGGCGCCTTTCACGCGCTTGAGCGCCGGCTGGTGTTCCTGCTCATAGACCTGACGCGCTTCGCTGAGGCGCGCGCCGGGAATGTTGATGCCGTGCTCCACGTGGTTGAACAGGCGCCGCGTGAGGGCCGTGATGAGCTGGCGCTTGGCGCTCAGGGAATCGCTGGGGGGCGCGTAATACTTGATCCAGTAGCCGTCGTAGAACACCCGTTCCACGTCGTCGATGATGCGTCGCGTCCCCGGAGGGATCTCTTCCTTGATGGCTTCGTTCATGTGCGGGTTACCAAAAAACGCATTCTAATCCTGTTCGCCCGGGCCGGGGTAGCGTCCGCCGGTCAGGCGCGGCAGCCCCCCCAGGTCGTGCCGCAGGGTCACGTCGCGCAGGCCGGCGGCCGCGAACAGGGCGGCACAGGCCGGTCCCTGGTCATGTCCATGTTCCACCAGCAGCTGGCCGCCCGCGTCCAGGTGGCGCGGCGCCTGTGCCACGATGCGGCGCAGGTCGTCCAGCCCTTCGGGGCCGGAAGCCAGTGCCGCGGGCGGTTCGAAGCGCAGGTCGCCCTGCGCCAGGTGGGGGTCGCCGCCGGCCACGTAGGGCGGGTTGGCGAGGATGAGGCGGAAGCGTTCGCCGGGCACCGGGGCGTACCAGTCGCCGGCCAGAAAACGGATCGGGCGGCTGCCGGGCGGGTGGTGGCGTGCCGCGTTCTGCGCCGCCACGGTCAGCGCGGCGGGGGAACGGTCCACGGCGGTGACGGCCAGGCCGGGCCGTTCATGCAGCAGCGCCACGGCGATGGCGCCGCTGCCGGTGCCCAGGTCCAGCACGGCGGCCGGGCTGCCGGGTGGCAGGCATTCCAGGGCCCAGTCCACCAGGCCTTCGGTTTCCGGGCGCGGAATCAGCACGTCGGGCGTGACGGCCAGCGGCAGGCCGTAGAATTCGCGCCGGCCCACCAGGTAGGCCACCGGTTCGCCCGCCGCGCGGCGCGCCACCAGCGCCCGGTAGCGTTGGTCCTGGGCCTCGTCCAGCAGGGCTTCCGGATGGCTGGCAAGCCAGGCGTGCGAACAGTCGAGCACCGCTTCCAGCAGCAGGCGCCGCTCGCCGCGGGTGGCCGGGTCGCCTTGCAGGGCATCCCTCACCCGCACGGCGTCAGACCGCCGTTTCGCCCAGCAGGGCAAGCTGTTCGGCCTGGTGCTCCGCCATCAGGGCCGACGTGAGTTCGAACAGGTCGCCGTCCATGATGGCGTCGATCTTGTACAGGGTCAGGTTGATGCGGTGGTCGGTCACCCGCCCCTGGGGAAAGTTGTAGGTGCGGATGCGTTCCGAACGGTCGCCGCTGCCGATGAGCGACTTGCGCGTGGCCGCTTCCTTCGCCTGCTGTTCGCGCGTCTGCTTGTCGCGGATGCGCGCCACCAGCACCGACAGGGCTTGCGCCTTGTTCTTGTGCTGGCTGCGCCCGTCCTGGCATTCCACCACGATGCCGGTGGGCAGGTGCGTCACGCGCACCGCCGAATCGGTCTTGTTGATGTGCTGGCCGCCGGCGCCCGAAGCGCGGAAGGTGTCGATGCGCAGGTCGGCGGGGTTGAGCACCACGTCGCTCGCGTCGTCTGCTTCCGGCATCACGGCCACGGTGCAGGCCGAGGTGTGGATGCGGCCCTGGGCTTCCGTTTCCGGCACGCGCTGCACGCGGTGCCCGCCCGATTCGAACTTGAGGCGGGAATAGGCGCCCTGGCCCACGATGCGGAAAATGATTTCCTTGTAGCCGCCCATTTCGCCGTCGCTGTGGGAAACGAGTTCGGTCTGCCAGCGGTTGCGTTCGGCAAAGCGCGCGTACATGCGAAACAGGGCGCCCGCAAACAGGGCCGATTCGTCGCCCCCCGTGCCGGCGCGGATTTCCATGAAAATGTTGCGCTCGTCGTTGGGGTCGCGCGGCAGCAGGGCCAGCTGCAGTTCGTCCTCGATGGCTTCCAGGCGCGCGCGTGCCGCCTGCTGTTCCTCTTCGGCAAAGGCGCGCAGTTCGGGGTCCGCGGCCATGTCGCGGGCCGCCGCCAGGTCCGCTTCGGCCGCGCGGTGCTGCTGGAAAAGCGCCGTCACCGGCGCGATTTCCGCGTGCTCGCGCGTGAGCTTGCGGTACTGGTCGAGGTCGCGCGTCACGTCCGGATCGGCCAGCAGCCGGTCCAGCTCGGACAGGCGCGCGTCGAGCGCGGTGAGTCGTTTGAGCAGGGAAGCTTTCATGCGGGAGGGGGCGCGTCAGTCCTTGTCGCGGATGAACAGGCGGTGCAGGGCTTCGGCCAGGTGCTGCCGGTGTTCGCCGCGGCTCTGGTGCAGGGTTTGCACGGGATGGTGCAGCAGCTTGTTGAGCAGGCCGCTGGACAGCATTTCCATCACCTGCTGCGGATCGTCGCCGCGCGCCAGCGCCCGTCGCGCCCGCTCCAGCTCGATCTGGCGGTATTTTTCGGCATGGTCGCGCAGCAGGCGGATGGTGGGCACCACGTCGCGCGTGTGGATCCAGTCCACGAATTCGCCCACGCGCGTGCTGATGATGGCTTCCGCCTCCGCCACGGCCGACTGCCGGGAGTCGCGGTTTTCCTGCACGATGTCGCCCAGGTCGTCCACGCTGTAGAGAAACACGTCCTCCAGTTCGCCCACTTCCGACTCGATGTCGCGCGGCACGGCCAGGTCGATCATCACCATGGGCCGGTGTTTGCGCGCCTTGACGGCGCGTTCCACCAGGCCCTTGCCGATGAGCGGCAGGTGGCTGGCGGTGGAGGAAACGACCACGTCGTGGCGCTGCAGTTCGGACGGCAATTCCGACAGCGTGATGGCTTCGCCCCCCAGCTGCCGGGCCAGCGCGCGTCCGCGTTCCAGGGTGCGGTTGGCCACGGTGACGGTGAGCGGGCGGCGCGCCAGGAAATGGGTGGCCACCAGTTCCACCATTTCGCCGGCGCCGATGAACAGGATGCGCTGTTCCTCCATGGGGCCCAGCACGCTCGTGGCCACCTTGAGCGCGGCGGCGGCAAGCGACACGGAACGTTCGCCGATGGCGGTCTGGCTGCGCACTGCCTTGGCCACGGAAAAGGTCTGCTGGAACAGCTTGTGCAGCAGCGGACCCAGGGTTCCGGCTTCTTCCGCGGAACGCACGGCCTGCTTCACCTGGCCCAGGATCTGCGGTTCGCCCAGCACCATGGAATCCAGGCCGGAAGCCACGCGGAAGGCATGGTGGGCGGCGGCGCTGCCGTCGCGCCGGTACAGGTACTGGGCGATGTCGAGTCCGTCCAGGGCATGGTGGCGCGCCAGCCACAGCGCCACGTCGTCCGGCGCGGGCGTCTTGCAATAGATTTCGGTGCGGTTGCAGGTGGACAGGATGACCGCTTCCTCCACCGGCGTGTCGTGCGTGAGTTCGGTCAGCGCCGGGATCAGCCGGTCCTGCGGAAAGGCGATTTTTTCGCGCACGTCCACCGGCGCGGTCTCGTGGTTGAGACCGAAAGCGTGCAGCTGGTGGGAGGTGGCGTCAGTCAACGGGGTATCCGGATGGGCGACAGTAACCGCGCATTATAAACCGGGCCGGGGCAGGGCGTCAGCGCGGGGCTGGCGGGGTGGCGCCGCGCGGATAAAGCAGCCACAGGCGCCCGGCCTGCTTCATGGCGCCGGCCTGCTGTTCGGCGGCGTCGCCATACCCCCAGAAAAAGTCCGCCCGCACCCCGCCATGGATGGCGCCGCCCGTGTCCTGGGCCAGCATCAGGCGGCGCAGCGGGCGGCGGCTGTTGGGGCGGGTGGTGTCGATGAACACCGGGGCGCCCAGGGGAATCACGCGCGGGTCCACGGCCAGGCTCGCTTCGCCCGTGATGGGCACGCCCAGCGCGCCGATGGGGCCGGGCAGGTCGTCCGGCAGCAGGCGGAAAAACACGTAGCTGGGGTTGGCGTCCAGCAGCGCCCGCACCTGGTCGGGATGATCCGCGGCCCAGGCCTTGATGCCCTGCAGGGAGGCCTGCGCCAGGGTCAGGTCGCCGCGCTGCACCAGGAGCCGCCCGATGGAGCGGAAGGGGTGGCCGTTCTGGTCGGCGTAGCCCACGCGCAGCTGGCGGCCGTCGGGCAGGGCGATGCGCCCGGAGCCCTGGATTTGCAGGAAGAACAGTTCTACCGGGTTGTCCACCCAGGCCAGCGCTTCGCCCGTTCGCGGAGCGGAGGTCTCGTCGATCTGGGCGCGCGTGTAGTAGGGCACCACGCGGTGGCCGTCCAGGCGTCCGCGCACCGGCCGGCCCTTGAGTTCGGGCACCAGTTCGCCCAGGTCCACCGTCAGCAGGTCGGAGGGCGGCGCGTACACGGGATAGCGGTAGCGCGGGCCGGGCGTGCGGCTGCCGTGCAGCAGCGGTTCGTAATAGCCGGTGACCAGCCCGGTGTTGGAGCCGTCGCCGTTCACCACCAGCCACGGCGTGAAATGGCGTTCGAAGAAGGCGCGCATGGCCGCCGGCGCTGGCGGGTTGGGCAGGCGCGCGGCTTCCGTGCAGGATTCCTGCCACGGCGCCTGGCTGCCCAGGGCGCCGCAGCTTTGCAGGAAAGCGCGCCAGGCGGCCGGCGTCATGCCTTCGTGCCAGCGCGGCAGGGCGGCAAAGGTGGACTGCGACAGCCGTCCGCGCGGACGCGCTGCCGGAGCTTCCGCGCCGGTGCTGCCGGCGGGTCCGGCCAGCGGCGTGCCGGCCGGGCATTCCACCGGCGGGATGTCGTCCGTGGGCTCTGCGGGTGGCACCGCTGCGGGTACTGCTGCGGCAAGGGGCGGAACCTCGGCCGGGGGCGCGGGCGGGGTGGCGCAACCGGACAGGAGCAGGGGGACGAGTGCGGCAAAAAGGAAAAAACGCATGCGGACATTGCACACGAAACGGCGCGTCTTTTCAAGAAGCGCGCTGCACTCTGCTAGAATGGTTCTTTCGATTGCGATCAATTTTTTTGTCCGGAGATTGGGTCCTCATGGCATTCCGCATTGCTCCCAGCATCCTGTCCGCCGATTTTGCGCGGCTGGGTGAAGAAGTGTCCTCGGTGGTGTCGGCCGGGGCCGACATCATCCATTTCGACGTCATGGACAACCATTACGTTCCCAACCTGACAGTCGGCCCCCTGGTGTGTGCCGCCATCCGCCCCCACACCCAGGCGCCCATCGACGTGCACCTCATGGTCAAGCCGGTGGACCGCATCATTCCGGATTTCGCCAAGGCGGGCGCCAACATCATCAGCTTCCATCCGGAAGCGTCCGAACACGTGGACCGCACGCTCCAGCTCATCCGCGACCAGGGCTGCAAGGCCGGCCTGGTGTTCAATCCGGCCACGCCGCTCAGTTATCTCGACCACGTCATGGACCGGCTCGACCTCATCCTCATCATGTCGGTCAACCCGGGTTTCGGCGGCCAGTCCTTCATTCCGTCGGCGCTGCCCAAGCTGCGCGAAGCGCGCCGCCGCATCGAAGCCTCCGGGCGCGACATCTGGCTTGAAGTGGACGGCGGCGTGAAGGTGGACAACATCCGCGCCGTGGCAGACGCCGGCGCGGATACCTTCGTGGCCGGTTCCGCCATTTTCAGCACGTCCGACTACCGGGCCACCATTGACGCCATGCGCGCCGAGCTGGCCCGATGACCGAAGCCGAATTCAGGGCGCTTGCCCAGGCCGGCTACACCCGCATTCCGGTGGTGCTGACCACGCTGGCCGACCTCGACACGCCGCTGTCCGTTTACGCCAAGCTCGCCAACCGTCCCTATTCCTTCCTGCTGGAATCGGTGCAGGGGGGCGAACGCTTCGGGCGCTATTCCTTCGTGGGGTTGCCGGCCGCCACGCGCCTGCGCGTCACGGCCAACCAGGTGTCGGTGGAAACCGACGGCGCGCCCACGGAACAGTTCGAGGCCGCCGACCCGCTCGCCTTCATCGCCCATTACGCGCAGCAGTTCAAGGCGGCGCCCCTCACCGGTCTGCCGCGCTTCTGCGGCGGGCTGGCCGGCTATTTCGGCTATGACATCGTGCGCTACATCGAGCCGCGCCTGGCCGCGGGCTGGAAAGCGGACGACAGCGGCACGCCGGACATCCTGCTGCTGCTCACCACGGAGCTGGCCGTCATCGACAACCTGTCGGGCCAGCTCCACCTCATCGTGTATGCCGACGCGGCCGACCCTGACGGTTACGCCCGCGCCCGCCAACGCCTGGCCGAACTGCGCGAACGCCTGCGCGCGCCGGTGGACCTGCCGGCCCCGGCCGCAACACTGGGCGAAGCGCGCTCCGACGTGGATCCCGACACGCACAAGGCCATGGTGGCGCGCGCCAAGGAATACATCCGCGACGGCGACCTCATGCAGGTGGTGCTGAGCCGGCGCATCCGCCAGCCTTTCTCCGCCTCGCCCCTGTCGCTCTACCGCGCCCTGCGCCGCCTCAACCCGTCGCCCTACATGTTCTATTACGACTTCGACGACTTCCAGGTGGTGGGCGCCTCGCCCGAAATCCTGGTGCGCCTGGAAGACGGCA
>JAGWTQ010000038.1 GCA_028868905.1 Betaproteobacteria bacterium | reverse complement strand
TGCGCACCGAACTCATGTACCGCCTGCGGGTGTTCGTGTGCAACCCCGACCATCGCCTGAGGCTCGGCATGCCCGCCACAGTGCTGATTCCGCTTCCGGCCCCCGATCCCCTGCCGCCCCGGCCCGCCGATTGCGGCCCGTGAGCCATGGCCGAAGCCGCCCTGGCCCTGGAATCCTGCACCAAGCGGTTTCGCCGCGATGGGGCACCGGTCCACGCCCTCGACCAGGTGAGCGCCACGGTGCGCGCCGGGCGGATCACCGGACTGCTGGGACCGGACGGCGCCGGCAAGACCACCCTGATGCGCCTTGCCGGCGCCCTGCTGCTGCCCGACAGCGGCCGCGTGACGGTGCTGGGGCTGGACACCCGCAGTGAAGGGATGGCCATCCAGGAACGCATCGGCTACATGCCCCAGCGTTTCGGCCTGTATGAAGAACTCACCGTCCAGGAAAACCTCGACCTGTATGCCGCCCTGCAAGGGCTCTCGCCGGCGGAAAAGAAGACACGCCAGCAGGAACTGCTGGCCCTGACCGCGCTCGGCCCTTTCGGAAACCGTCGCGCAGGCCAGCTCTCCGGCGGCATGAAGCAAAAGCTGGGGCTCGCCTGCGCCCTGCTGCGCTCTCCCAGCCTGCTGCTGCTGGACGAACCCACGGTGGGCGTGGATCCCATTTCGCGCCGCGAGCTTTGGCACATCATCCAGAGCCGGCGCAACGCAGGCGTGAGCGTGCTGATCAGCACCGCTTATCTGGACGAGGCGGAACGCTGCGAAGACATCCTTCTACTGCACGAAGGCCGCCTGCTGGTCCAGGACACCCAGGCGTCCCTGCAAAGCACGCTTTCCGGCCGCTGTTACCGGGTCCGGCGCGAAGGCACGCCACGACGCCGGCTGAGGACGGAACTGGCCGCCCGCAACGGGGTGCTGGACGCCACCATCCAGGCCGATGGCGTGCGCGTGCTGAGCGATGGCGGCGCGCCGCCGGCCCTGCCTGCAGAACAATGGGATGCCGTCCCGCCCCGTTTCGAGGATGCCTTCGTGAACCTGCTGCATGGCCGGGCCGCCAGCCTGCAACGGCCCGAGCCGCCCCCGCCGCCGCGCCACGACCTGACGCCGGCGCAGGACGACCTGCCCGTCATCGAAGTCAGGGACCTGTGGCGGCGCTTCGGCAGTTTTGAAGCCGTGAAAGGCATCAGTTTCCAGGTGCGGGCGGGGCAGGTGTTCGGGCTGCTGGGCGCCAACGGTGCCGGCAAAACCACCACCTTCAACATGTTGTGCGGCCTGCTGTCCCCTTCCGCCGGCACCCTGCGGGTGGCCGGGCAGAACCTGGGGCACGCGGCCGCCGCGGCGCGGGCCCGCATCGGCTACGTTTCCCAGAAATTCGCCCTGTACGGCAATCTGAGCGTGCTGCAGAACCTGGACTTTTTTGCCAGCGTCTACGGCCTGGGACGGCAGGAGCGGGCGCGGCGCCGGGACTGGGCCCTGGCCCATTTCAGCCTCGCCCCCTATGCCCGCGTAAACGGGCAGGACCTGCCGCTGGGCTTCAAGCAGCGGCTCGCCCTCGCCTGCGCCCTGCTCCACCAGCCCCTGATCCTGTTCCTGGACGAGCCCACTTCGGGCGTGGACCCCCTGGCCCGGCGCGAGTTCTGGTCTCAGATCAACGGCCTGGCCGAGTCGGGCGTCACCATCCTGGTCACCACCCATTTCATGGAAGAAGCCGAATACTGCGACGAACTGGTGCTCATGTCCCAGGGGGAGATCCTGGCCCAGGGCTCTCCCCAGGCCATCCGCTCGCAAGCCGCCACCAGGGACCTGCCCAACCCCACCATGGAAGACGCCTTCATCACCCTCGTGCAGGCACATGAAGCCGGCTTGCGGAGGGCTTCTTGAAACACCGCCGCCTGCGCGCGCTGATCCGCAAGGAGTTCCTGCAGATCCTGCGCGACCCTTCGGCCATCGCCATCGCCTTCGTGATGCCGGCCTTCCTGCTGTTCCTGTTCGGATACGGCGTGTCGCTGGATGCGCGCCATGTGCCGGTGGCCGTGGTGGTGGAACAGCCGGATCGCGACACCGAAGCGTTTGCGGCGGGCCTTGCGCAATCGCCCTATTTCGAGCCGCAGCGTTTCACGGACATGACGGCCGCCAGCGCGGCCCTGCAGCAGCGGCAGGTGGAAGGCATCCTCTGGCTGCGCCAGGATTTCAGCCGCCACCTGTTGCGCGGCGAAACGGCACCGTTCAGCATCATCGTCAACGGCGTGGACGCCAACAGCGCCCGCCTGCTGGAAGGTTATCTGCAGGGCGTCTGGCAAAACTGGCTGCAACAGCGCGCCCGCTCGTCTGGGGTGCCGTTTGTCGTGCCGGCGGTCAGCACCGAACGCATCTGGTTCAATCCGGCCCTGCGCAGCCGGAACTACCTGGTGCCCGGACTGATTGCGGTCATCATGACGCTCATCGGGGCCCTCCTCACCGCCATGGTGGTGGCCCGGGAATGGGAACGGGGCACCATGGAAGCCCTCATGGCCACACCGGTCACCCTCACCGAAATCCTGCTGGGGAAACTGCTGCCCTATTTCCTGATGGGCATGGGCGGCATGGCACTCACCGTGGCCCTGGCCCTCACCCTGTTCGCCGTGCCCCTGGTGGGCAGCCTGTGGACGCTTTCCCTGAGTTCGGCCCTGTTCCTGCTGGTGGCGCTGGGCATGGGCCTGCTCATTTCCACGCTGGCCAGAAACCAGTTTGTGGCCGGACAACTGGCCGTGATCGTGACGTTCCTGCCCGCCTTCATGCTGTCCGGATTCATTTTCGACATTGGCTCCATGCCCGCGCCCGTACAGCTGGTCACCCACGTGGTGGCCGCGCGCTATTTCGTGTCCATCCTGCAGACGGTTTTCCTGGCCGGCGACCTGTGGCCCGTGCTGCTGGTCAACAGCGCGGCGCTGGCTTTCATGGCGACGATTTTCCTGGGCCTGACCTGGCGCCTTTCACGCAAAAGGCTGGACTGATGCTGGCGCGCATCTACGCCCTGGTGATCAAGGAGTTCCTCGCCCTGCTCAAGGACCGGGCGACGCGCGTGGTCCTGGTGGGGCCTCCCATCATCCAGCTCATCGTCTTCGGCTACGCCGCCACCTTCGACCTCAACCATGTGCCCTACGTGGTGTACGACGAGGATGGCGGCGGTGCGGCGCGTCAGTTGCTGGCACATTTCGAGGGATCGCCCACGTTCCGCATCGTCGGGCGCGTGTCGCGCGAAGAGCAGATCGCCCCACTCCTCGACAACCAGTCGGCCCTGGTGGCCCTCCACATCGGACCCCATTTCTCGCGCGACCTGCTGCTGCATCGCCCGGCATCGGTACAGGTCCTCATCGACGGGCGCAATTCCAACACGGCAGCGCTGGCGCTCAACCACGTGTCCGCCATCCTGGCCGCGTTCAACCTGCAGTGGATGAAGGAGCACGGCTGGCGCGCGCCACCCGCCCAGCCGGAGCTGCGTGCCTGGTACAACCCCAATCTGGTGTCGCGCTGGTTTATCGTGCCCGGCATCGTGGCCCTGCTGACCCTGGTGGTGACGCTGCTCGTCACCGGACTGTCGGTGGCGCGCGAGCGCGAAATGGGCACCCTCGACCAGCTGCTGGTGACGCCGCTGCGCCCGCTCGAGATCCTGATCGGGAAAGCGTTGCCGGGATTCCTCATCGGCGGCCTGGAAGCGGCCGTCATCACCCTGGCCGTCATCCTGTGGTTCCGCGTGCCGTTCAAGGGCAGCGTGGCGGCCCTGGCGCTCGGCGTGATGCTGTTCCTGCTGGCGGTGATCGGCATCGGGCTGCTCATTTCGACGCTGGCTGCCACCCAGCAGCAGGGCCTGCTGGGCGTATTCCTGTTTCTCGTTCCGGCCGTCATCCTGTCCGGATTTTCCACTCCGGTTTCCAACATGCCCGAAGCCGTGCAATGGCTCACGCGCGTCAATCCAATGCGCTATTTCCTGGTGATCGTGCGCGGCGTTTTCCTGGAAGGCGCCGACATGACAACCCTTTGGCCCCAGTATTGGCCGCTCGCCCTGCTGGGTGCGGCCAGCCTGTCCGCGGCCACCTGGCGCTTCCGCAAACGACTGTAACGGAACCTGGCTTGCCCGGGGCGGGCCGCTTGTAATACCCTGAGAGGCTGTGCCTGGGGCAACCTTCACGGACTTCCGACATGGACAACAACAATATTTCCGGAATCAAGGGCCGCATCATGCGCGCCTACGGCGCGATCATCGACGTCATCGTCGTGTTCCTGATCCTCGTCATGCTGGTGACGCTGGGCGTGGCCTTCATCGGCGTGCTCTACGATCTCTATGAAGCCCTGAGCAACCTGCGCCACGAGGTGGCCATCCAGACCCTGGTCATTTCCATCCTGTCGGTGTTCGTGCTGATCGAACTGTTCCGTTCCTTCACCGACTACCTGGAATTTCACCGCATCCGCCTGCGCGTCCTGACCGAAGTGGCGATCGTGTTCATCCTGCGCGACATTTTCATCGGGCTCTACAGCCACAACCTGCAATGGCAGGACCTGCTCGCCCTGGGCTTTCTGCTGGCCGTGCTGATTGCCGGCCGGGTGGCCGCCGTCCGCTTCGGGCCCGACAAACCTTCCGGCAGTTCCAAACCGTCATGATGCGCGCCTTCTTCCGCTCCCTGTGGCATGTCCTGGTCGTACTGTGGGCTGCGCTCGATGCCGGCCGCCGCGTGTTCTTCAACCTGCTGTTCCTGGCCCTGATGGCCGGCCTGCTGACGGTCCTGTACTACAACCGGCCGCCGCACGTGGAACCCAAGACCGCGCTCGTGCTCGATCTCAAGGGGGCGCTGGTGGAACAACACGCCACCAACGTGGACAGCCTCATGCTGACCGGCCTTGACCGCGACCTGGAACACCATGACGTCCAGCTGCGCGACGTGCTGCAGGTGCTCGACGCGGCCGCACGCGACCCCAAAATCACCAGCGTGGTGCTGATGCTGGACGACCTGCAGGCGGCAGGCATGCCCTTGCTGCACGAGGTTTCCGCGGCGCTCGAACGCTTCAAGGCGCACGGCAAGCCGGTCATTGCCTGGGGCGCCCATTACGACCAGCGCCAGTTCTACCTGGCCGCGCATGCCAACGAGCTGTACCTCGACCCCATGGGGCAGGTGGAACTGGAAGGGTTTGGCCGTTACCGGAATTATTATCGCGACGCCCTCGACAAACTGGGCATCACGGTCCACGTCCTGCGCGTGGGTACCTACAAAAGCTTTGTGGAACCTTTCGTCGCCAACGGGCCTTCCCCGGCTGCCCTTGAAGCCGACCGCACCCTGTATGACGCGCTCTGGCGCTCCTATACGCAGGATGTGGAACAGCTGCGTCGCCTGCCCGGCGACAGCCTGCAGCAGGCCATCGACACCCTGCCGCAGTCCCTGGCGGCCGCGCACGGCGACATGGCGCGCCTGGCTCTGGAACAGCGCTGGGTGGACGGCCTCAAAACCCGCCATGAGCTGCGCCAGCTGATGCAGGCCAAGGGGGCTCCCGACAGCGAACACAAGTCATTCCGGCAGATTTCCTTCGAAGATTACCTTTCGCTGCAAAAGGAAAACCACAAGGGCAAAGCCGTCGCCGTGATCGTGGCGGAAGGGGAAATCACCGACGGCACGGCACCGGCTGGCTCCATCGGCGGACTCACCCTGTCCCGGCTGATTCGCGAAGCGCGCGAAGATGATGACGTGCGTGCCGTGGTGATGCGCGTCGATTCCCCCGGCGGCAGCGTGTACGGCTCCGAACTGATCCGGCGCGAACTTGCGCTCACGCGCGAAGCCGGCAAGCCGGTCATCGTTTCCATGGGCACGCTTGCCGCTTCGGGCGGTTACTGGCTGTCGCTGGGAGCGGACGAAATCGTGGCCGACCCCGACACGGTCACCGGCTCCATCGGCGTGTTCGCCCTGGTGCCCACGGCCGAGCGCCTGGCCGACAAGCTCGGCATCCACACGGGCGGCGCCACCACCACCTGGCTGTCGGGTTCCCATCATCCGCTGCGTCCCCTGGACCCGCGCTTTGCCTCCCTGATCCAGAGCAGCGTCAACCACATCTACGACGAATTCACGGCCCGCGCGGCCGCGGCTCGCAAAACCACGTCCGAGAAAATCGACGCCGTCGCCCAGGGACGCGTTTGGACCGGACGCCAGGCCCTGGTGCGTGGACTGGTGGACCGTACGGGCAATTTCTCGGACGCCGTTCATGACGCTGCCACGCGCGCCCACCTGGGCGACTCGTACCATCTCCACTACATGGACCCGGAACCCACCGGACTCGAGCAATGGCTGCAACGGTTCGACGGAATGCTGCCGTCGCTGGCCGGCACGGCGCTCTCGGCACGGCTGCATCCGCTCCTGCCCTTCGTGCCAGACGACGCGGCTCGCGATGCCACCAGCCTGGTGAACCTCCTCAAGGGTTTGCCGGTCGGCCCGACGCCTTTTATGACGCTTGCCCACTGCCTGTGCCAAGCGCCCTGACTGAACTCCAAACGGCATAAGGAATAAACGCTCACCAATTCAAACAATTTGGAACGGCGAATTCCATTAGGTTTAAGGCTTTGACCCTCAAACCACCCCGGGAGAACACATGTCATCCCCGAATGGCGCCATGAAACAACCCAACCCCTGCCAGCGGCTTTCCCGCCTGGGACAATCGCTGTGGCTTGATTACATCGACCGGCACCTGCTGCAAAGCGGGGAACTCACCCGCCTGATCGAACAGGCAGACCTCAAGGGTCTCACCTCAAACCCGGCCATTTTCGAAAAAGCGCTGGCCTCTGATCCCGCCTACCTGGGCGAGATGCAAGCTCTGGCCAGAACCGGCTCCCCTGCGGAGAACGTGTTCGAACAACTGGCCCTGGCCGACATCCGCGCCGCTGCCGACGCGCTGCAGGAGGTGTACCGCAACAGCAACCGGCGGGACGGCTACGTGTCCCTCGAAGTGTCGCCGCGCCTGGCCGGTGACAGCACAGGCACGGTCAATGCCGCACGGCGCCTGTGGCAGGCCGTGGCCCGCGAAAACCTCATGATCAAGGTGCCAGCCACCGAAGCCGGTCTGGCCGCCATTGAAAGCCTCATCGCCCAAGGCATCAACGTCAACGCCACCCTGCTGTTTTCCCGCTCCATGTATCGCCGCGTGACCGAAGCCTGGCTGGCCGGCCTGGAAGGCTGGATCGAGCGGGGCGGCGACCCCGGGCAGGTCGCCAGCGTGGCCAGTTTTTTTGTGAGCCGCATCGACAGCGCAGTGGATGCCCTGCTGCTGTCCCGCATCGAAACGCGGCCGGAGCCTTCCGTCCAGGCCGCCCTGCGCAGCCTGCTGGGCAAAACCGCCATTGCCAATGCCCGCCTGGCCTACCAGCATTACCTGTCCCTCAAGACCGGACCGCGCTGGCAGCGGCTCGCAGCGCGCGGCGCCCAGCCGCAGCGCCTGCTGTGGGCCAGCACGGGCACCAAGAATCCCGCCTACAGCGATGTCCTGTACGTGGAAACGCTGATCGGTCCGGACACGGTCAACACCGTGCCGCCCGCCACGCTGGAAGCCTTTTCCGCCCACGGCGTGGCGGAAGACAGCCTGCAGGGTGACAGCGAAGGCAGCGCACGGGTCATGGAAGCGCTGGAAGCGCTCGGCATTTCCCTGGACGCCGTGACGGACCAGCTGCTGGTCGAAGGTGTTCGGCTGTTTGCCCAGGCCTACGACAAGCTGCTCGCGCAGATCGAAACCCGCATTGCAACCTTTCCGGTTGCAGGACAGGAGCACTGAACCATGAAAATCGGCATGATCGGACTGGGAAAAATGGGCGCCAACATGGCCACGCGCCTGCGCCGCCAGGGATTTGACGTCATCGGGTACGACCGGGACGCAGCCGCGCTGCAGCGCCTTTCCCGCGAAACCGGCGTGGGAGCAGCGGCCTCCGTCAGGGATTTGACCGACCAGCTCGGCACGTCGCGCATCGTCTGGCTGATGCTGCCCAGCGGCGTGCCCACGGACAACCAGGTGGCTGAACTGGCCCAACTGCTTGCTCCCGGCGACGTGGTGGTGGACGGCGGCAACTCCCACTACCGGGACAGCCAGCGTCATGGCGCCCTGCTCGAGGAAAAAGGCATCGGCTTCATGGATGCCGGCACTTCCGGCGGCATCTGGGGGCTGGAAAACGGCTATTGCCTGATGGTGGGCGCCTCGCCCGCGGTGGCCACCCAGCTCGAGCCCGTGCTCAAGGCGCTGGCGCCGGCGCCGGACCGCGGTTGGGCCCACGTGGGGCCGGTGGGGGCCGGGCATTTCGTGAAAATGATCCACAACGGCATCGAGTACGGCATGATGCAGGCGCTGGCCGAAGGGTTTTCCCTCATGGAAAACAAGCAGGAATTCCCGCTCGACCTGGCAAAAATTTCCGAACTGTGGCGTCACGGTTCAGTGGTGCGCAGCTGGCTGCTCGACCTCACGGCACAGGCCCTGCAAAGCGATTCGCATCTGGCAGGGATTGCGCCCGTGGTGGCAGATTCGGGCGAAGGGCGCTGGACGGCCATCGAGGCCGTCGAACAAGGCCTGCCCGCCCCCATCCTCACGCTCGCCCTGTACATGCGATTCCAGAGCCAGGACAGCCACGGCTTCGCGCCCCGGCTGCTGGCCCTGATGCGTCAGGGATTCGGCGGCCACGCGGTGCAGGTTCGCCATGACTAGCGCCGAACCCTGCACACTGGTGATCTTTGGGGCAGGCGGCAATCTGGCGCGGCGCAAGCTGCTGCCTGCCCTGTTCCAGCTGGAAGCCGCCGGACGGCTGCCGGAGCGCATGGCGATCCTGGCCGTGGATCTTGAACCGCACAGCGACAGTGAATGGCACTCGGTGGTGTCGGACCTGCTGCGCCAATCGCATCCGGAAGCGTTTGATCCCGACGTTTTCTCCCGCTTTCGCCCACGCCTGCATTACCACCCCATCGGCCCCGGAGACGCCTCGTCCTACGGTCAGCTTCGCTCCGCCCTGGAGGATGGAGCCCGCTTTCCGCCCAACATGGTGTTCTATATGGCGGTGCGTCCGCGCGATTATCTGCATGTGGTGGAAGGGTTGGGCAACGCCGGGCTGCTGCGCGAAGACGGCGGCTGGCGTCGCGTGGTGATCGAAAAACCTTTCGGGTACGACCTCCTGAGCGCGCAAACGCTGCAGAGCGGGCTTGCAAAACACCTGCGGGAACAACAGCTGTTCCGCATCGACCATTACCTGGGCAAAGGCACGGTCCAGAACGTCATGGTGTTCCGTTTCGCCAACCTGCTCATGGAACCGCTGTGGAACCACCATTACATCGACCATGTCCAGATCACCCATTCCGAAACCCGGGGCATCGAAGGCCGGGCCGAATATTACGAAGGGGCCGGCGCCCTGCGCGACATGATCCAGAGCCATTTGCTGCAGCTGCTGGCCATCGTGGCCATGGAGGCACCGGTGAGCATGGCGGCCGAACACCTGCGGGACGAGAAGGTCAAAGTCCTCAAATCCATCCGCCCCATCCCGCAAAACGCCGTGCATGCCCACGCCTTCCGCGGGCAGTATGAAAGCGGCCTGGAAAACGATCAGGCTGTGTGCGGCTACCTCGAGGAGCCGGGCGTTGCCCCCGACAGCGTCACCGAAACCTACGCCGCGCTCAAGCTGTTCATCGACAACTGGCGCTGGGCCGGCGTGCCGTTCTACCTGCGCACCGGCAAGCGCATGGCCAACAACAGTTCGGCCATCTCCATCCGCTTCAAGAATCCCCCGCAGGATCTGTTGCGCGCTTCTCGCCAGGGCCCTGCGCACGCCAACTGGATCATGCTGGGCATCCAGCCTGACGAATGCCTGAAAGTGGAAATGCAGGTCAAGGCGCCCGGCCTGGAACTGAAAACCCGCACCCTGAGCCTTGATGCCACCTACCGCAAGGATGACGAGGCCGATTACGACGCCTACGAGGAACTGCTGCTGGATGTCATGAACGGCGACCATTCCCTTTTCCTGCGCATCGACGAAGTGGAAGCGGCCTGGCGCGTGGTTGATCCCATCATCAAGGTCTGGTCCATGGAACGCGATTTCATCAACGGCTATCCGGCCGGCAGCTGGGGACCGCGCGGCACCTATCGCCTGTTCGACCGGGATGACCAGTTCTGGCGGCATTCGCTTGACATCGAAGGCGCGGATTTGCGCGCCTTCTAGCAAACCACTTTTACGGAATCCGCATCTCATGAAAAAAGACCCGAAAGCCATCGTGTTCCACTATGAAAAACTGGGATGCGATTCCCCCACCATGCGCCATTCCCTGGCCAACCGCCTCACCTACACCGTGGGCAAGGACCCCATCACGGCCACCGAGCGCGACTGGTTCCACGCCATTGCCTACATGGTGCGCGACCGCCTGGCGGAACGCTGGATGGAAACCATGCGCGGCTATTACCGGGACGATGCCAAACGGGTGTACTACTTTTCCCTGGAGTTCCTGATCGGGCGCATGCTCGTCAACGGCATGTCCAATCTCGGCTGTCTCGGGGAATGCCGAAAACTTCTGGAGGACCTGGGACTCGACCTCGAAGAACTGAGCGAATTAGAACCGGATGCCGCGCTCGGCAACGGCGGCCTGGGACGGCTCGCAGCCTGTTTCCTGGACTCCATGGCGACATTGGGCTTGCACGGCTACGGTTACGGCATCCGCTATGAATACGGCATGTTCAACCAGCGCATCATCGATGGCGAACAGGTGGAACATCCCGACAACTGGCTGCGCTACGGAAACCCGTGGGAATTTTCCCGGCCCGAAGTGCTCTATCCCGTGAAGTTTTTCGGACGCATCATGGAATACGTGGATGAAGAAGGGCGCCACTGCCACCAATGGTCCGACGCCGAAGAAGTCATGGCCATGGCGTTCGACACGCCCATCCCGGGCCGCGGCAACGACGTGGTGAACAACATGCGGCTGTGGACCGCCAAAGCCACGCGCGATTTCAACTTGCGCCTGTTCAACGAAGGAAACTACATCCAGGCCGTGGAGGACAAGAACGCCTCGGAAAACCTCTCCAAGGTGCTCTACCCCGATGACACCACTTCCATGGGCCGGGAGTTGCGCCTGAAGCAGCAATACTTCTTCGTGAGCGCCTCACTGCAGGACATCCTGCACCGCTTTCAGCGCTACCACAGCGACTTTTCGGAACTGCCCTCGAAAGTGGCCATCCAGCTCAACGACACGCATCCTTCCGTATCCATTCCGGAACTGATGCGCCTGCTCATGGATGCCCACCACCTGGGCTGGGACGAAGCCTGGCACATCACCCGGCGTGTGTTTTCCTACACCAACCACACCCTCATGCCGGAGGCCCTGGAAACCTGGCCGGTCCGCCTGTTCGAACGCGTGCTGCCGCGCCACATGCAGATCATCTTCGAAATCAATTTCCGCTTCCTCAAGGACGTGATGCACCATTACCCGGGGGACCACGATGTCCTGCGCCGCATGTCGATCATCGGGGAAGACGGCGAACGCACCGTGCGCATGGCGCACCTGGCCATCGTGGGCAGCCACCGGGTCAACGGCGTGTCGGCCATCCACACCCGGCTCATGAAGGAATCCATATTTTTCGATTTCGACCAGTTTTTTCCGGGGCGCATCATCAACATCACCAACGGCGTGACCCCCCGGCTCTGGATCGAGCAGGCCAATCCGCTGCTGAGCGAACTCATCACGGCCCACATCGGCGACGGCTGGGTGCGCGACCTGGATGAGCTGAAGCGCCTGGTGCCGCTGGCGGAAAACCCGAAATTCCGGAAAAAATTCATGGCCGCGAAGCGGGCCAACAAGGCCCGCCTGGCGGGACTCATCCACCACCACCTGGGCATCACGGTCAATCCGGATTCCCTGTTCGACGTGCAGATCAAGCGCATCCACGAGTACAAGCGCCAGCTGCTCAACCTGCTGCACGTGGTGACGCGGTACAACCGGATCCGCCGTGGAGCACCAGGCCTTTCCCCGCGCACGGTCATTTTCAGCGGCAAGGCCGCGCCCGGCTATGTCATGGCCAAGCGCATCATCCGCCTCATCAACGACGTGGCCGACATCATCAACAACGACCCGGCCGTGCACCACCACCTCAAGGTCGTGTTCATTCCCAATTACGATGTCTCGACCGCGCTCGACATCATTCCGGCGGCCGATCTGTCCGAACAGATTTCCACCGCCGGGACCGAAGCTTCGGGCACCGGCAACATGAAGCTCGCCATGAACGGAGCGCTCACCATCGGCACCCTGGACGGCGCCAACATCGAAATCCTGAACGCAGTGGGGGAAGACAACCTGTTCATTTTCGGCATGGACGCTGCGCAGGTGGAAACCTGCAGGATGGGCTACCGGCCACGGGACCTGTACGAAACCAACGCCGAGCTGAAGGAAGTGCTCGACATGATTGCCTCCGGATTTTTTTCCCCGGACGACCCGCAGCGCCACCAGCCGGTGGTGGACAGCCTGCTGCAACATGATTTTTACCTGTTGCTGGCCGATTACGCAGCCTACATCAATGTCCAGGAGGCGGTGGACGCCCATTTCCAGGATCCCGACTCCTGGGCACGCAAAGCCATCCTCAACGTGGGACACATGGGCCGCTTTTCAAGCGACCGCACGGTGTCCCAATACGCTGACGAAATCTGGAACGTGCACCACAAGCACCACGCCTGACACCGCGTCACTTGCCGATCGGCAGCGCCGGAATGGCCCCGGGGAACACGTACGCCTGCAACATCGCGATCAGGCCGATGACGGCTGCCCCCGCCAGGGAATGCCAGAACACGGTCCGGAAAATCGGCCCGAGGGCATGGGCCCGTTCGTGCGGGTCGTCATAACAGGCGGCACAGGCCACCATGATCGACTGCGCATCGATCATTTTCCCCATCACGCCGCCCGTGGAATTGGTGGCCACGATCAGCACTTCATTCAGATGCAGTTGCTGCGCGGTGATGCGCTGCAGGCTTCCGAACAGGGCATTGGACGCCGTGTCGGAGCCCGTGAGGAACACGCCCAGCCAGCCCAGGTAAGCCGCAAAGAACGGATACAGCGCGCCGGCACCGGTAAATGCCAGGCCAAGCACGGCATCGGTCCCGGAATAGCGGGTGAGAAACCCTAGCCCCAGCACCTGCCCGATCACCAGCACCGGCGTTTTCATGCGATGGGCCGTGCTGGAGACCGCTTCCTTCCATTGGCGGGCAGTCATCCGCAAGGCCAGGCCGGACAGCACGGCCGCCACAAACACGCCCGTGCCGGCGGCGGAAAGCCAGTTGAGCGTGAACTTCGCCGCTTCCGGCTTGGCTGTGAGGGAGGCCACCGGCGGCATGCGCTGCACCAGGTTATGCAGCGACGGCATTTCCCATACGGGCAGGGACGCCGTACCGCCGAAATGGGATCCGAGCAGCGTGGTGCTGAACGTGCTGGTGGCAAACAGTCCATTGAGCGCTTTTTTCCAGTCCGGCATGCCCCACAGGGCGCAGCACAGGATCAGGATGGCCCACGGCAGCCAGGCATACAGGGTTTCGCTCACCGTGTAGGGGTACTTCCAGTTGGACGCATCCTTTTTTGCAGCAAGTGCTTCTCCGCCTTCCTGCTTCAGGGCTTCGCGTTCCGAACGCAGCAGGAAACGCGTCTTGGGATGCCACACGAAACGCAGGAAAAGGGCGGTGCAGATCACTGAAAACACGCCCGACACCACGTCCGTCATGAGGTGCAGCTCGCTCGTGCCCGAAGCGTAATATTGCATGAGGGCAAACGTGACGCCCGCGCAGAGCGCGGCAGGCCACACTTCGAACGCCTCTTTCCAGGTGCCGCCTTCCATTTTCACGAAAGTGGCCACCAGCCAGAACGGCACCAGCATCGACACCCAGGGCAACTGGTGCCCGGCCATGGAGGACACGGTCACTTCATCCAGCCCGCTCACGGCCGCCAGGGTCACGATGGGCGTCCCGATGGCGCCCCAAGCCACAGGCGCGGTGTTGGCCAGCAGGTTGAGCACGGCCGACTGGAACGGCTTGAAACCCAGCCCCACCATGACCGCGCCGGCAATGGCCACCGGCGTTCCAAATCCCGAAGTGCCTTCGATGATGGCGCCGAAGGAAAAGGCAATCAGCACGCATTGCAGGCGCCGGTCGAAGGAAATGTGGATGATCGATTCCTTGACGATTTCGAATTTGCCGGTGATGACCGTCATGGTGTAGAGAAACATGGCCGCCAGCACGATCCAGATGATGCCGAGAAAGCCGGACAAAGTCCCCAGCACGAAAGCAGACACGGCGGATACCACGGGCATACGGAACGCCACGCAGGACACCAGGAATGCCGCAATAACGCCAAAAAACGCGGCATAGGGAGCCGATATGCCCAGCCGCATGGTGCCGTCACGATCGCGATGGGGATGCAGGGCAATGAAATACAGCAGGGTGAGGATGGGAATTGCGGCAACCAGGGTTGAAGCGAAAGCGTTTCCGAACGGATTATAGTTTTGATAGTACATGAGTGCTCCTCCAAGCGTACGTTGGGGCGCCACCCTGTCAGGCCACACAAGATGGCTCGGGCGACCCGTTTGCGGGCCAACCCTTTTTCACGAGGGAACTGACTTCATGCTACTTTCTATCGTTACTATAATATAAAATATATCTTGGGTGTGGAACTGGAAGCGAAAGCACCATGCCCGCAAGTCCGGATGAAACGTGTTTCCATCTGCATGGGATGCCATGGAAAACGGGATTTTCGACCGACTGGGGTTCCGCTGGCTGTTTGACGCCGCGGCGGATGCACTTTTGCTGGTCGACGTGGAAGGCCGCATCGCGCTCTCCAACACGGCGGCGCAGGAACTGTTCGGCTGGCCGCAGCGTCAGCTGGACGGCCAGTCCGTGGAGGCCCTCATCCCCCAGCGCCTGCGCCTGCACCACCGCAATCTGCGGCAGGCCTACGGACGCGACCCCCATCGCCGGGCCGCAGGCCAGGGCCTGGAACTGGTCGCCCTCAACAGCGAGGGCAAGGAATTTCCGGCGGAAATCAGCCTCACCCCCCTTCATGCGGATGGCCGGACCTTCACCCTGGCCACCGTGCACAACATCAGCGCCCGCAAGCAACTGGAGCGGGACTTGCTCGAAAAGCGGCGCGAAATGGAGGCCCTGCAAAAAGTGCATGTGGCCGCGCAAACAGCCGCAGTCATCGCCCATGAGCTCAACCAGCCCCTGCTCGCCATCAGCTCCTACAGCAAATCGGCCCTGCTCATGCTTGAAGCCACCCGGCCCAATATCGAACGGCTCAAGCAGGCCATCACCTGCTGCGAATTGCAAACGCGCCGGGCCGGGGAATCGATCCGCGAACTGCTGGGCTTTCTCAACATGAGCGAATGCCCTGCGGAAGTGTTCGACATCAGCCCGGAGATTCTCGAGATGCTGGACACGGCCTGCGCCGAACACCGCCTGCAGGTGGACTCCCGCCCGCAGCTGGAACAGGGCCTGCCCCCGGTCAAGGCCAACCGCACCCAGGTGCAGAAAATCCTGCTCAATCTGTTTCACAACAGCATCGAGGCCATGGAAGCCGGGCAAACCCTCAACCCCACATTGACCGTGCACGTCCGCGCGCTCCAGGATGAACCGCTGGTTCAGGTCTCCGTGACCGACAATGGCCCCGGCTTTGGCCCGGACCAGATCAAGCGGGTGTTCGATCCGTTCTTCACCACCAAGCCCGCCGGCATCGGCATGGGCCTGGCCATCAGCCGTTCCCTGGTGGAAGCCAACGGCGGGCACCTCTGGCTGGACCCCGGTGCCTGCCCGGGAGCCCAATTTCACTTGACCCTGCCGATATCTCCATGAAAAAAAATCAAAGAGTCTATGTGGTGGACGACGACGACGCCGTGCGTCATTCCCTGACCATGCTGCTGGAAACGGCCGGCTACAGCGCCAGCGAATTTGCCAGCGGAGAATCCTTCCTGGCTGCCTGCAGCGACCACTGCGAAGGGTGCGTGATCCTCGACGTGCACATGCCCGGCATGGACGGAGTGGCTGTCTACCAGGCCCTGCAGTCGAAAGGGCGCCACCCTCCGGTGATTTTCCTGACGGCCTACGGCAGCATTCCCATGTCGGTGCAGGCCATCAAGTCAGGGGCGCTCGACTACCTCACCAAGCCGGTGGACGGGACGCTGCTGCTGGAACGGGTGCAGGAAGCCCTGCGCCAGGATGAGTGCCTGCGCGCCCACGACGCGGTCAATTCCGAAATGCAGGAGCGGCTGTCCAGCCTGACTGCGCGTGAACACGACGTCATGGATCTGGCCGTGGCCGGACTCACCAACAAGGAGATCGCGCAGCGCCTGCAAATCAGCCACCGCACCGTGGAAATCCACCGCGCCCGGGTCATGCACAAGACAGGCGCCACCAACCTGCTGGAACTTGCGCGTATTGCCGAGACCACCATACGCCCCGCACCCTCCTAAGGGTTCATACGGATTTCCCGCCGGACAGGTGAAGGTTACTGTCCCCAGAAAAGGCAAGGAAACAGACCATGAGACCAGCTGAAGCACATTGCCGGGACCAGACGGTATTCCAGGTCATTCTGGCACGTCATTCCGTGCGCTCCTACGCGCCCCGGCCCGTCACTGAATCCGAAATACAGACCCTGCTGGAAGCTGCAGTGCGTGCACCCACGGCCCTGCACCAGGAACCCTGGGCGTTCGTGGTGATCCAGGATCCGGTCTGGCTCAAACGGATTTCGGATGTTGCCCGGCCCCTGTTCCTGCACAACCTCCTGCACAAGACCGGCTCAGGCAACGCCCGCACGGTGAAAACGTTCGCCGACCCTCACTTCAACGTATTTCATGATGCCGGCACCCTGATCGTGATCTGCGCCAGCCCCGAGCTGCCTTTTTCGCAAGCCGATTGCTGGCTTGCCGCCGAAAACCTGATGCTCGCAGCCTGCAGCCTGGGGCTTGGAAGCTGCGTCATCGGCTCGGCCCAGGAGGCCCTCAACACGCCAGCCGTCAAGGCGGAGCTGGGCATTCCCCCGGAATACAGTGCCGTTGCGCCGATCGTGGTGGGACATCCCAGCGAAGAAGCTGTGGCCACCGGCCGCAAAACGCCGCAGGTGCTGGCCTGGAAACGGGCCTGAAAAGGAGCCGCCGGAAGCACGTCCGTCGTTTATAAAAATTTAACGTCACCCCGCTGTTTTTTTGCAACAACTTGCGCACCCCGCGCCCACAATCTCTCCCATCCTTTCATCCAACCGGGAGTACGCCATGGACCTTTTCTACCTTGCGGGAATCCTGCTCTTCCTCGGACTGACCGCGCTGCTGGCCCTCGGCTGCGGCGCACTGGGAGGCGGACCGCGATGAGCCTGATTCTTCTCCTGAGTGCCCTGGTCGCCCTGGGCCTGTTCGTTTATCTGCTGGCCGCCCTGTTTTTTCCGGAGAAATTTTCATGACCCCGCATGCCTGGATCCTGCTGTTGCTTTTCCTGGCCCTGCTCTTTGCCCTGGCCGGCCCGCTTGGACGTTACATGGCTGCAGTCATGGAAGGTCAAAGCCGCGTGCTGCGCTTCGGCCGCCCCGTTGAATCATTGATCTATCGCGTTTGTGGCATCCAGCGCGAAAAGGAAATGGGGTGGCTGTCGTATGCCGTGGCCCTCATCCTGTTCAACGGCCTGGGGGCACTTGCCGTGTACGGCCTGCAACGCCTGCAGCAGTGGCTCCCGCTCAATCCGCAAGGCATGGCGAACGTGAGCCCCGATTCCGCCTTCAACACGGCGCTGAGCTTTGTCACCAACACCAACTGGCAGGGCTACAGCGGGGAATCCACGATGGGTTATCTGGTGCAGATGCTGGGGCTCACGGTGCAGAACTTTCTTTCGGCCGCCACGGGCATCGTCGTGGTGATCGCGCTCATCCGGGGTTTCGCGCGCCACACAGCCGCCACCATCGGCAATCTGTGGGTGGACCTGACGCGCGTGACACTTTATGTGCTGCTGCCCCTCTCCTTCCTGTTTGCCCTGTTCCTCGTGAGCCAGGGCGCCATCCAGAATTTTGAAAGCTACAAGGCGGTAACGACACTGGAAGTCACGAAATACGACAACCCCAAAGTCGATGCAGCCGGACAGCCCGTCAAGGATGACAAGGGAAACCCCGTCACGGAGCCGGCCAGCACGCAGACCCAGACCCTGCCCATGGGCCCGGTAGCGTCCCAGGAAGCCATCAAGATGCTGGGCACCAATGGCGGCGGCTTTTTCAATGCCAATTCCGCCCACCCTTACGAGAACCCCACGCCGCTGTCCAACTTCGTGCAAATGCTGTCCATTTTCCTGATCCCGGCAGCGCTCTGCCTGGCCTTCGGACGGATGGTGGGCGACATGCGCCAGGGTTGGGCCGTGCTGGCCGCCATGACGCTGCTGTTTGTGGTTATGGCCGTGGCTGCCATGCATTTCGAGAACCAGGCCAATCCGTTGCTGACAGCGCTGGGAGTCGATGCGGGGTCCGGCAACCTGGAAGGCAAGGAAACCCGTTTCGGCATTGCCGACTCCGGACTGTTTGCCACCATCACGACGCTGGCGTCCTGCGGTGCGGTAAACGCCATGCATGATTCGTTCATGCCGC
>JAGWTQ010000092.1 GCA_028868905.1 Betaproteobacteria bacterium | reverse complement strand
TTGTCCAGGGCGGCCAGCGCTTCGTCCAGGGAAGCGGCCGGCGCCGGGATCTTGGCGTCTTCTTCCGGAGCCAGGTGGTACAGGTCCTTGTCCGCGGCTTCTCCCGGGTGGATCTTGTTCTGCACGCCGTCCAGGCCGGCCATCAGCAGAGCCGAGAAGGCCAGGTACGGGTTGGCGAGCGGGTCGGGGAAACGCACTTCGATACGGCGGGCCTTGTCGCTCTGGACGAACGGCACGCGGATGGCGGCCGAACGGTTGCGGGCCGAGTAGGCCAGCTTGACCGGGGCTTCGAATCCGGGGACCAGGCGCTTGTAGGAGTTGGTGCCCGGGTTGGTGATGGCGTTCAGGGCCTTGGCGTGCTTGATGATCCCGCCGATGTAGTACAGGGCGAACTCGGAAAGCCCGGCGTAGCCGTTGCCTGCGAACAGGTTCTTGCCGTCTTTCCAGACCGACTGGTGCACGTGCATGCCGGAACCGTTGTCACCCACCACCGGCTTGGGCATGAACGTGGCGGTCTTGCCATAGGAATGGGCCACGTTGTGGACCACGTACTTGAGGATCTGCAGCCAGTCGGCGCGCTGAACCAGCGGAGCGAACTTGGTGCCGATTTCGCATTGTCCGGGTGCGGCCACTTCATGGTGATGCACTTCCACGGGAACGCCCATGTCTTCAAGCGCCAGGCACATGGCCGAGCGGATGTCCTGCAGGGAATCGACCGGGGGCACGGGGAAATAGCCGCCTTTCACGGCCGGGCGATGGGCCATGTTGCCGCCTTCGAATTCCTTGCCGGAAGACCAGGGGGCTTCTTCGGAGTTGATCTTGACGCCGCAGCCGGACATGTCCACATTCCAGGTCACGGAGTCGAAAACGAAAAATTCGGGTTCGGGGCCGAAGTAGGCGGTGTCGCCCAGGCCGCTCGACTTGAGGTAGGCCTCGGCGCGGCGGGCCAGGGAGCGGGGGTCGCGGTCATAGCCTTTGCCATCGGAAGGTTCCACGACATCGCAGGTGAGCAGCAGCGTGGTCTCGTCCATGAACGGGTCGAGGTTGGCGGTAGTTGCATCGGGCATCAGCAGCATGTCGGAGGCCTGGATGCCTTTCCAGCCGGCGATCGAGGAGCCGTCAAAGGCATGGCCTTCCGTGAATTTTTCGGGGCCGAACGAGCTGACCGGGACGGAAACATGCTGTTCCTTGCCGCGGGTATCGGTAAAACGCAAGTCCACGAATTTGACTTCGTTGTCCTTGATCATCTGCATGACATTGGCTACTGCCATCTTTGTATCTCCTGTTGTTTCGCTCACGAAGTCCTTCGTGCCGTCCAATTCAAGGTGCTCGCGACATGCGGTTGCCGCTTGCAGTCATTTGTAAATGCAACCTCGATTGCAAGCAGGTTGCGTGCCAATCGTGATTCTGCAACATGCCATTGTGCCACAAGGCGGTGTAATGCAGGCGCCTTCCTGAAATGCACCAAAAATGCGCATTCTCTGGGAAATGCGCACCAAATATGTGCATATCGGCGACACGGGGCATTTGCCCGAAAAGCCCCCTGGCGTACAATGAGGCTCCCCGTCTCCAGTGAATCCCAGATGGCCAAAATTCCCGAGCTGCTGAAAATTGCCCAGGGTCGTGCAGCCGATGCCAATTTACCTTATGACGGCGCCTTGTTGCCAGTGGAGGCCTTCGAAATCCTGAATGCTTCGGCAGCCGCCGTCCTGGTGGACGTCCGGACTCGCGCAGAACTGGACTGGGTCGGCTTCGTGCCGGGGGCCTTGCACATCGAATGGCAGGATTATCCCGCCTGCCAACGCAACGAAAGTTTCATTGACCAGCTGCGCCAATCGGTGGCCGAAGACACCCTGCTGATATTCCTGTGCCGTTCCGGAGCGCGTTCGCATTCTGCTGCCTGTCTTGCAAGCGCTGCCGGTTTTGCTTCCTGCTACAACGTGCTGCATGGATTTGAAGGGGAACGCGACGCCCAGGGGCACCGCAACCAGATGAATGGCTGGCGCGCGGTGGGGTTGCCCTGGAAGCAGAACTGAATTCCATGGACCGCTATGCAGTTATGGGCCATCCGGTGGCACACAGCCGGTCGCCGCAAATCCATGCCCTGTTTGCTCGCGCGACAGGTCAGCACATGGTTTACGAGTGCATCGGGCCGGATCCCGACGCCTTCGAGGAGGCCGTGGCGCGCTTTCGCGCCGAAGGCGGAAAAGGGCTCAACGTCACCCTGCCCTTCAAGGAACGCGCCTATGCCCTGGCGGATCGGCACTCCGGGCGGGCTCAGGCAGCCGGGGCAGCCAACACGCTGGATTTCCAGGCAGGCGACATCTACGCCGACAACACGGACGGCGTCGGTCTTGTGCGCGACCTGCAGCGCAACCTCGCGTGCGACCTGCAAGGGTGCAGCGTCCTTCTGCTGGGCGCGGGAGGGGCGGCACGCGGGGTTGTCGAACCGTTGCTTGCGGCCGGAGCGGCCCGCCTGGTGGTGGCCAACCGTACCCCTTCTCGAGCCGAGAGCCTGCTCGGAGAACTTCGCCAGAGCGGTGCCATTGCACGCGACCGTATGAACCGCTGCCTGGCCTGCGGCCTGGACGGGATTCCGCGCGATTCATACGACTTCGTCATCAATGCCACGTCGGGGAGCCTGTCGGGTGAGGTGCCGTCCTTGCCTGAGGGGGTGTTCGGTCCCCGCACGCTGGCCTACGACATGGTGTACGGCAAGGGGTGCACCGCCTTCATGGCGTTCGCCAGGCAAAAGGGTGCGGCGCGTGCCGTGGACGGATTGGGGATGCTGGTTGAGCAGGCGGCAGAATCCTTCCACCTTTGGCGCGGCGTTTATCCCGATACCGCACCGGTACTGCAGCTGTTGCGTGCGGAGCTGGGTTAGCGTGCCGGTTCGTATAGGGTATTGGCTGCGCAAGGCGCTGCTTGCCGGTTTTCTACTCCTGCTGCTGTGGGAGGCCTGGATCTTCGCCCAGGTCCTGTGGTGGCGCACGCACAACCCCGATTCCACGTCGTTCATGAGATTGCGTGCCGCAGCGCGTCAGGAGGCCGGGCGAGGCGCCCTGCTGCCGCATCCCTGGGTTCCTTACGAGCGGGTACCTGACAGCCTGAAGCGCGCCGTGGTGGCCGCCGAGGATTCCACGTTTGTGTCGCACCATGGCTTTGACTGGGAAGGCATGCGCCGGGCCATCAACAAGGACCTTCGTCGCGGTCGTCCGGTGGCCGGCGGATCCACCATCACCCAGCAACTGGCCAAAAACCTCTTTCTGTCAGGCCGGCGCAGCCTTTGGCGCAAAGCCGAGGAAGCGCTCATCACCCTCATGCTGGAAGCCACCTGGAGCAAACGCCGGATTCTCGAGGTTTACCTCAACGTGATCGAATGGGGGGATGGTGTGTTCGGGTGCGCGGCCGCTTCCGGACACTATTACGGGGAGCCCGTGGGCGCGCTGACTACGGCGCAGGCGGCTCGCCTGGCCTCGATGATTCCCAGCCCGCGCTATTACGACAGGCACGGTGAAACGGAGCGATTGCTGGACAAGAGCGACACCATTGAGGTGCGCATGATGATGGTGACAATTCCGCGCTAGTTTGCGGGAGGGCAGCCAAAAACCACCGGACACCCTTGCAGGGCGCCCGGCGGGACACGAAGCCGCTTTAGAACATCGGCTTGATCAGGGGTGCCGGAATGACCGCCACGGGAGCCGGGGCGACAACGGGCTTCGGTGCGGCCGGTTTGGCAACCACGGCCTTCTTCACGGGAGCCTTTTTCGGCGCAGCCTTTTTCGCAGCAGGCTTCTTGGCAGCGGCCTTCTTGGGCGCAGCCTTTTTCGCAGCGGGCTTCTTGGCAGCGGCCTTCTTCGGCGCGGCCTTTTTCGCGGCGGGCTTCTTGGCTGCGGCTTTCTTCGGCGCGGCCTTTTTCGCGGCGGGCTTCTTGGCTGCGGCTTTCTTCGGCGCGGC
>JAGWTQ010000037.1 GCA_028868905.1 Betaproteobacteria bacterium | reverse complement strand
GATCCTCTGATATATCGTTTCTACGAGCTTGTTAATGTCTACGGCACAACCTTCAAGGAACTGATTCACGAGGAATTCGGTGATGGCATCATGAGCGCCATCGATTTCAAGATGGACTTGAAGCGTGAGGCTAATCCTGCAGGCGATCGGGTAAGCATCACCATGAGCGGAAAGTTCCTTCCGTACAAGGTGTACTGAGCCAAACGGGGGCTGATACCCCTGGGTTGTCTTGAGATCGATGCACTGACGAGAATCTGGCCGGGTAATGGACAGCGTCTCTCCTATTCGACCCTGGTGATCAGCAACTTCTGTTCTACCGCCCACACGGCCGCTTCAACACGGGATTGAAAATGCAGTTTGCGCAGCAGGTTATGGACATGGACCTTGACGGTGCTTTCCATGATGTCGAGCTCGCGGGCAATGATCTTGTTTGAATGGCCATGGGCCAGATGCCGAAGAATGGAAATCTCGCGCTCGGTCAGGTCCTTTGTGTTTCGATCCTTCATCTCATGCTGCTCGCGTAGCGCAATGGCAAGCAGCGCCATCATTTCCTCGCTCATCTGGGCATCCGAAAACAGCAGGGCCTGAAGACGTCGCAGCAGGGATTCCGGCTCGGAATCCTTGAGCATATATTCGTCAGCGCCTGCACGGACGGCGGCAATGATGTCGGCAGGCTTGTCCGAAACCGTCAGCACGGCAATATGACTTGAAACGCCTTTCTCCCGAAGCGAGTGAAGGGTTTCGATCCCATCCATTCCGCCTTTCAGGTGCAAGTCCAGCAATATGAGGTCGGGCTTGAGGGAACAGGCAAGTTCAATACCCTGAAGGCCATTTTCTGCCTCTGCCACGGGTTGCAAATTATCCGTGGACATCAGCAGCCGCAAGACTCCCTTACGGAACAGGGGGTGATCGTCGATGATCAGCACGGTTGCCGCTTGCAGGGCGGGACTGGCTGGCATGCGCATGCTCCTTGCATGTGGCCGGGGACAAGCGATTTTGATTTCTGATTCGGTTTCGATAAATACCCATTTCGGTGTAGCCGCCACGTACATCCAATGATCCCTTTGCGCCAAGTTTTGACTCGATACAATTTCAGACAATGAACAGGCCAATAAGAGCCGAAAAAAAACTACGGGTCCGAGTGTCAACAAGGGGGATGCATCATGAAACCAACCGGTTTTGCCGCCGTCCTGACGGCCTGCTGTCTTTTCGCATGGTCCGGCCTTTCACAGGCGGAGCAACGCGAATTCAATATGACCATCGAAGAAGTCGTTGAACATGTGGCGCCAGACCTCGATTACAAGGTGTTCGCATTTGACGGCCAAGTTCCCGGACCGCTGATCCACGTGAAGGAAGGCGACGATCTCGTCATCCATCTCACGAACAACACCACGCTGCCGCACACCATCCACTGGCACGGCACCCACCAGAAAAACTCCTGGAAAAACGACGGGGTACCCGGCGTGACGCAGGAACCGGTGCAGCCCGGAGAAACCTTCACTTATCGCTTCAAGGCGGAGCGCCCCGGCACGCTCTGGTACCACTGTCATGTCAACGTCAACGAGCATGTGGGCATACGGGGCATGTGGGGGCCCATGATCGTGGATCCCAAGGACCCAACCCCGCTGGAAAAAACCGTGACCAAGGACGTGGTCATGATGCTGTCGAGCTGGGAAAGCAAGCACGGGGAAAATTACGGCGAAG
Source organism: Betaproteobacteria bacterium (assembly GCA_028868905.1). Lineage (GTDB taxonomy): Bacteria > Pseudomonadota > Gammaproteobacteria > Burkholderiales > Ferrovaceae > JAKBAT01. Next base: position 17,441 of record JAGWTQ010000037.1, on the reverse strand, counting down.
GCAGCACGCCCTATGAAGTGGAAGACTACTTTTCCATCAACGGCAAATCGTTTCCGCTGACGCAACCCATCCGCGTGAAGAAAGGGGACGTGGTGCGTGTGCGTTTCATCGGGGCTGGCGGCGAGTTTCATGAAATGCATTCCCACGGGCACGACATGCTGGTTACCCACAAGGACGGCTTGCCCCTGCCCAAGCCTTACTATGCCGACACGGTGCTGGTGGGACCGGGCGAACGCTACGACGCCATCATCAAGATGGACAATCCGGGCCGCTTCATTTTTCACGACCACATCGACCATCACGTCACGGCGCGCGGCAAATTCCCGGGCGGACCCATCACCGTCATCGAATACGACGGGATTCCCAAGGACAGCTGGTACGTCTGGAAAGACAAGGATGCCACGTACGACCCCAACTTCTTCTACAGCGAGTCGATGAAACAGGGGTATGGAATTTTCACGAGCGCCGGCTTTGCGGGTAAACCGGCCGACCAGGAAGGGCGCCGCCATCGGAGGCAGCCATGAACGCCTTGATGACGCGTGCGCTGTGGCGTGCTGTAGCCATTCCGGTTTTTGCCGCACTGTCTTTGGCCGCATGGGGTGCAGACGGCAGTGCAATCCTGCAGCAGCAATGCGCCGCCTGTCATAACCTCACGGGACCTGCGCCGCAGACGTTGCAGGCGCTATGGAACCGCAAGGGTCCGGATCTTTTCTACGCGGGCAACAAATACCGCGAAGCCTGGCTGGTGTCCTGGTTGCAGAAGCCGAAACCCATCCGGCCTGCCGGCGAATTTTACGGAGATCACATCAAGCCTGGCCCCAAAGGCGATGAAGTGGATGCGACGACCCTCAAGGCGCATCCGGCCCTTGGGCAGGGCGAGGCAACCGCCGTGGCGGCCGCACTCATGAAGCTCAAGGCCCATGACGACCTGATCGCGCGCGAAAAAATCGAGCCGGGAACCCTTTCGAAATCCATGGGTGAAATGGTGTTCGACAAGTTCCTGGGCTGCATGGCCTGTCACCGCATCGAGCCTGATTACGGCGGCCTGTCGGGTCCTGAACTGTACACCGCAGGTGAACGGTTGCAACCGCAGTTCATCGCAAGCTACATCCGCAGCCCGCAGGCGTGGGATCCGAAAATATGGATGCCCAACAAGCACGTGAGCGACGCCAATATCCAGAAGCTGGTGCGCTATCTCGAGCTGCTGTCCAAGGAGAACGCCCATGAGAAATAACCGATTGGTGTTGCTGGCGGTCCTGACTGCCGTTGCAGGTGCGAGTAGCGCCGCCGAGACAGCCGCAGACAACTACAAAACCTATTGCGTGCAGTGTCACGGCTCCCAGGGCAATGGCAAGGGCATCAATATTCGCGACATGTCGGTCCAGCCGCGCGACCACACGGATGCCAAAGCCATGTCCGGACGCACGGATGACGAGCTGTTCAAGGTCATCAAGGAAGGAGGACTGTCCATCGACAAGTCCGTGCTGATGCCGCCCTGGGGCGACACGCTGAGTGATGGAGAAATCCGGGACATGGTGCAGCACCTGCGGGGGCTGTGCAAGTGCCGATACGGGTCCTGAACAGCCATCGGGCTGGCGGGGAACGGGGGAAACCGCAGCAGTTGATATCTACTATAAGGAGAAGAAGCCATGCAGTTACTACGCAAGACAGCCTTGGCGCTGGTTGCAGGCGCCGCAGTTGTGTCTGCCCAGGTCGCGCTGGCGGAAACGGTGAAAGTCACCATGACCGCCATGGAAAAAGAAGTGACGATCGACAACAAGGGAACCAAGTATCAGGCCTGGACTTTCGACGGTGCCATGCCAGGCAAGTTCGTCCGGGTCCATGAAGGGGATACGGTGGACTTCACCCTGATCAACCCGCCGGAAAACAAGAACTCCCATGCCATGGATTTCCACGCAGCCCAGGTGGATGTGCTGAACGAGTTTGCGCCGGTAAAGCCGGGTGAAAAGAAACATTTCATTTTCAAAGCCAAGGTGCCCGGCCTGTTCATGTACCACTGCGGCGCAAGCCCCATGGTGCAGCACATCGCACGCGGCATGTACGGGGCCATTCTGGTGGAACCCAAGGGCGGCTATAGCAAGGCCTACCCCAAGCCGGACCGTGAATACGTGCTGGTTCAAAGTCAGTATTTTCCTGATGCGGACGACTACAAGGCGATGCTGGAGAACAAGGGCTGGGCCGGCTCCCTCATCAACGGAAAAATCCTGCACTACGATCCCGTGCATGATCCCAACGCCTCCCAGGTTCTGGAAGCGAAGCCGGGCGAGCGGGTACGCATCTATTTCGTGAACGCCAACATCAACATGCCGGTGGCTCTGCACCCCATCGCCGGCATCTGGGACAGGGTTTACATCAACGGCAATCCGCGCAACACGCTGTATGGAATACAGACCTACAACGTGGCGGTGGCCGAGGCGGACACCTTCGACCTCGTGTCTCCGGATGACCGGGCCACCAACAATGCCATTGTGGACCACACCATGGGGGCGGCCCTGCGTGGCGCCATTACTGTGCTGATGAACAAGCCTGACGCCGATCCCGGCAAAGGTCGCGGGGGTCAGCTGGTATTGCCGTAGCAGGGTCCTGTTCGGGGAGGCTTCACGCCTCCCCTTTTTTTAATGATGAAGGAATGATTGTTCCATGCGCCGATTCCTGGAAGCGCTTCGACCCAGCGCATTTCTGATTTGGGCCGGGCTCTTGCCCGCAGTGGCCCAGGCGTGCGCCTGCGGCTGCGGCATGTTCGACATCGGGTTGCCGGGCCTTGGACTGCCCGGCGGAGGCTCGGGCGGCAGCTTCAACCTGCAGGCCACACGCCTGGTCCAGGACGAAGCACGGTCGGGCACGAACCGCATTCCCATGGACCAAAGCCCCGACCAGAAAATCCAGACGGATTTCCTGAACGCCAACTTCCAGTACAACTTCAACCATGACTGGGGCGTCATGGCCATGGTTCCTTACTGGCAGCGCAGTTTCTACACCAACACCTCGTTTGGCAGTGGCATGCCCACCGTGGCCAACTATCAGACCAACACCTTGTCGGACATCCGGCTCATGGGCATGTACACCGGCATTTCGCCGGACATGTCAGTGGGCCTGATTTTTGGGCTCAAGCTGCCCACCGGCACGTATACTGCGCCGGGGTTCGATCGCGACACCGAACCCGGCACCGGAACCACCGACCTGCTGCTGGGCGGCTACCGGGTGGGCCAGCTGCGCACCTGGGGATGGTACCTGCAGGGCATGGTGCGTTCCGCCCTGGATTCGCGTTCCGGCTACCGTCCCGGCGACAGCCTGCAACTGGTGGCCGGGGCACATTATGACGCCAACCCGATTTCGGAAAAGCTGGTGCCGCTGCTGCAGCTCAATCTGACCCTGCGCCGCTCCGATTCGGGCATGGCCAGCGACCCGGCCAACAGCGGTTCGCGCTCGCTGTACCTGACCCCCGGAGCACTCTATGGCATCACCAAACAGTGGCAGGCCAATGCGTTCATTTATCTGCCGCTCTACCAGCAGGTGACAGGGATACAACTGGTGCCCCGACAGATCGCGAGCGCAGGAATCACCTACAGCTTCTGAACACCCGCTCCATCGGAGGAAGACATGGCAAAGCGCTGGATCACGATTCTGTTGTGCGTCATCTGGGGGTTCCTGGCTGGGCAGGCGGGTGCGGTCGGACCCGGAGAGCCGGCCCCCGATTACCACGTGCGGCTGCTGGACGGCAGAACCTTTTCCAGGGCGGACGGCCTGGGAAAGGTGGTGATCCTGCACTTCTGGGCCAGCTGGTGCGTGCCTTGCCGCTCGGAAATGCCGGCCATCGAGCGTTACTACCGCAAGCATCATGGAGAAGGTCTGGAACTGATCGCCATCAGCATGGACGATCCGGCGGATATCAGCAAAGTGCGGGAAGTCCTGGGACATTACAGTTACCCGGGCGCCATGGCGGGCGAAGCGCAGATGCGCAGCTACGGCCGCATCTGGCGCATTCCGCTCACCTTCGTGGTCGATCGCCAGGGGACGCTGCGCCTTGATGCCTGGGGCGGGGGAGAATCCGGGCTCGACGAAGCATCGCTGGAATCGGCGGTTACTCCGCTGCTCAACGGCAAGCCGGGAGTATCTGCTGTCTTCGACCCCAAAAGGGGGTAGCAGGAGGAACGAAGCGTCCTAGAGGCCGATTTTTCGAAGTTGCTCCGGGTTGAGCAGGATGATGTTTCGCCCCTGTACTTCGATCAGCCCGCTTTCGGAGAGATCATGCAGCATTCGCGAAAAGGTTTCTGCGGAAATGTTGAGCCTAGACGCGATAACCGCTTTGCCGGCCGGCAGCCTGATGGTGGGCTGGTGGTTTTCGTTTTCCCGAAGATCCTGCGACAGCAGGAAACCGATCAGCCGCTGGGTGGCCGTGTCGAGGGAGTAGGCGGCCACGTCGTGGATGAGGCCGTGCAGCCGGATGCTCAGGCCGGCGAGCATTTTGAGCGCAAAAGACCTGTTGTTGGCGATCTCTTCAAACACGGCAGATTTGGATATGTGCAGCAGCAGGCTGTCTGCCAGGGTTTGGGCGTAGACGGGGTAGGGCCGTTCCATGAACATCACGGCTTCGCCGAAGGTTTGCCCCGTCGAAATGATTTCCACGATTTTTTCGGCACCCGTGTGGGACAGGAACGTGAGTTTGAGCTGGCCCTGGACCACCAGGTAGAAACCGTTGGAGGGGTCTCCCTTCTGAAAAAGGATGGTGCCTTTGGGAGCCCGGATTTCCCTGCACGCACGAGCAACCCGATCGATTTCGTCCGTCGAAATTTCGCGGAACATCGGGGAGCGGGACAGGATATCGCGAATCCTTGATGGAGGTGGGTTTCCGTTCACGCTGCCAGACTAATGGGCTGCGCGCATTCTGGCAACCCGGCGCACTTTCCGGAAAATGTGTGCCGCCTGCAGCACATTGATTTCCATCCAGGCGGCGTGAACCATCCACAGCAGCCCGGCTGCCCGGGAGAGCACGGGAAACCAGCAGGAGGCAGCGAGCATGGCAAGCGCGACCGCCAGCAGCGCGAACTGCCGGTCGGCATGGAAGCGCGCGTGGATGTCGCGCACGTTGGGCACGATCCCCATGCCAGGGTAGGCGCTTTGCAGGTGGAACCAGGTCAGAAATGGCACGATCTTGTAGAGCATGCCCTGGATCACGCACAGGATGAACCCCGGCAAAGCGAATACCCCCAGCATCTGCAGCCAGGCCTCTGGCAGGGCGTCGCCCGCCAGCGCAGACAACAAGGCGATGCAGACGGAAAGAGCGAGCAGGCCGAGGCCCAGGCGCCAGAACTGCAAGGTGGTGTCTTGTACTTTGCGCCGGCGCAGGGCGAGCAGCCGCCAGGTGACAATGGCAAACCACAGGTAGCCTGCAATGAGACCCAGGCTTGCCGCCAGTGAAATCGCCTCTCCCGCAGGCCCGGAAACAAATTCTCCCAGTGTTTTTGCGACGAGCATCAGCAGCAGGGACGGGATCAGCCCGGACGTCATACGCGCAGGGAAGGGGGACGTGAGCTGAAACATGGGGATGAGCTGGTAGGCCAGGTCCACGATGAGCAGGACGGTCCATCCGCCGAGACCCCACTGGGGGTGCAGCGACGCAAGCGCCACGTAGGGAATGGCAAGCCCGTTGCTGCGCGCAGCAGCCAGCACCAGGCCGAACGACACGGTCACGACCAGGGCAACGAGCGCCGCACGCATGCCCTGGATGGAGGCACCTCCCTCCCGGATTTTGCGCAAGGCCCCGACAAGCCACAGCCCGAAGCAGCCGAAGGCCGTGGTCAGCAAGACGAGCGCCAGGTGGAAAAACAACGGGCGGCCACTCAGGAAGGCGAACGCCAGGCTGGCGGACCCCACAACGAGGGAGGCATGCACCAGCCAGGCCATCCGCCCCGGATGCCCGAGCGGGACGCCGCCCAGCACCGGAAGCAGTTGCAGCAGGGCCCCGCACATCACCATGGAGGAAAATCCCAGGGTGACCAGGTGGGTTGCCGCCAGTGCAGCCGCACTGTGACGGCTCGCCATCAGGTCGGGTCCATACGCGAACAGCAGGGCAGCAGCCGCCAGCAGAAAAAGCGGGGCCGTGATGAAAAAGCGGAACGGCACCGAGATCGGTGGAGCTTGCTGAAAGGAGAGTCCGATGGGAAGCATGGTGTTGTGCTGTCGGCTTAGCGGTTCCGCGAATGCCAGATGAGGATTTCAACAACGCCGTCGTCCGTGAAACGCGTTTCGTGTTCGAAGCCTTCGCGTTGCAGGATCGGGTAGAGCGGGTGAGGATCACGGTGGTGGATCATTCGGATGCGCTGTCCTTCCTCCAGGACGCAAAGCGCCTCCAGCACTTTCTCAAGCGGCTCGGGCGGCTCCAGTTCGCGTACGTCCAGGATCAGATCCCCGGCCATCAGGCTTGAGCCTCCAGTGCCCGCATTTTCTCAAGGAGGATGTCGGCTTGCCCCGCCAAGGCCTGGCTGGCCATGCGGTAGAGCACATTTTCTTCTTTCAGATTATGCTGCTGCATCAGCGTCAGGAGCGTTTCGGCCTCTCCCAGGAACTGCTCGGCGTTGCGCGACGCGAGCTCGTGGCCCAATCGGGACAGCAGCCGCCGCATCTGGCTGTGTTCGCTGCGCATCACCTCGGTCGGCCCTCCAACTAGACCGCTGGCCTGCTCGAACGCCGGAAACAGAACCTCTTCCTCCTGCCTGAAATGCTTTTCCGTTTCATTGCGAAACTGGTCATAAAACGGAACCGCCTGTTCCCACCGGGCCTCGGCGACGGCGCATTCCGCTTCTGCAAACAGGTTGTCGCACTGGTAATGCTCTGCTGAAAGATATTGGATGATGCGGCTCATGGATGCAGTCCTCCGGTGAACAGGTTCGCTTTCATTCTGAAAGCGATGGCATTGCCAAAAATTGAGGCGCCTCAAGAAATTTACGGTTTGCTGCAGGTAGATTTTCCCTTGAGGGTCGCTGGAAACAGTGACCGATGCGAAATCAGCCTCGGGAGGGCCGTCATCGTGATATCCGAAAAACTCATACCGCTTGAATCAGGATGGGGAGGCTGATCATGCCCTCACGCGTGCTGAAGGTCTGGCTTCCTGAAGACAAGGCGTTCTGGCAGGAGCAGGGCCGGGCCATCGCCACCCTGAACTTGTGGATATCGATTCCGGCGCTGTTCCTCGCTTTTGCCGTCTGGCAAATGTGGAGCGTGGTGGCCGTGAGCCTTCCCGGCCTGGGGTTCAAGTTCACCACCAACCAGTTGTTCTGGCTTGCCGCTGCACCTGCCCTGTCGGGCGCCACGCTGAGGATTTTCTATTCCTTCATGGTGCCGATTTTTGGCGGACGGCTGTGGACCGCACTCAGTACGGCGTCACTGCTGGTGCCGGCCGTGGGCATCGGCATCGCCGTCCAGAATCCGGACACGCCGTATTCCACCCTGCTGGTCCTGGCGCTGCTGTGCGGACTGGGCGGCGGCAACTTCTCCTCCAGCATGTCCAACATCAGCTTCTTTTTCCCCAAGGAACGCAAGGGGTCGGCATTGGGTTTGAATGCGGGTTTGGGAAACCTGGGAGTGTCATCGGTGCAGTTCCTCACGCCACTGGTGGTGACCATGGGCATGTTCGGCATCCTGGGCGGAGATCCCCAGACCATCGTCAACAAGGCGGGACAGAGCGTGCAGGTCTGGAGCCAGAACGCCGCTTACATCTGGGTGCCGTTCATTGCGCTGGCGGCCTTTGCGGCCTGGCTGGGCATGAACGACATTGCGGCGGCCAAGGCTTCATTTTCGGAGCAGTCCGTCATTTTCAGGCGCAAGCACAACTGGCTGATGTGCTGGCTCTACCTGGGAACTTTCGGTTCCTTCATAGGGTATGCCGCCGGGTTTCCGCTGTTGATCAAGGCCGAGTTTCCCCAGGTGAACGCGCTCCAGTATGCCTGGCTTGGGCCTCTGGTGGGCGCGCTGGCCAGGCCTTTTGGCGGCTGGCTTGCCGACAAGGTGGGAGGCGCTGCCGTGACGTTATGGAATTTCGTGGTGATGGCTGCGGCGGTTTGCGGGGTATTGGCCTTTCTGCCCCATGGCAGTCAGGGAAATTTTGCCGGCTTCCTGTCCATGTTCCTGGTGCTGTTCGTGGCCACCGGCATCGGAAACGGTTCCACCTTCCGCATGATTCCCGTCATTTTCACCACGGAGCGCCTGCGTGAAGCGGCCGGCAAGGGCCGGGAGGCCGAAGAACAGGCGACCCGCGACGGCGCCAAGGAAGCAGCTGCCGTTCTGGGGTTCACCGCAGCCGTGGGGGCCTATGGCGGGTTCTTCATCCCCAAAAGTTATGGCACTTCGATTGCGCTCACCGGCTCCGCCGAAGGCGCTTTGTATCTGTTCGTTGCCTTTTACGTGACATGCATTCTGGTGACCTGGTGGTTTTACGCCCGCAGGAATGCGCCCATGCCGTGCTAAGCCATGGGGGCTTGCCGGTTTTATGACCTGAGGTGTTCAAGATGAGTCACTTTCTCGATCGGCTGATGTTCTTCAAACAACCGGACGAACCGTTTTCGGAAGGGCATGGGCGCACGACCCACGAAGACCGGACCTGGGAAGAAGCTTACCGCCGGCGCTGGCAGCACGACAAGATCGTGCGCTCGACCCATGGCGTGAACTGCACCGGGTCCTGCAGCTGGAAAATTCACGTCAAGGGGGGCATCGTCACGTGGGAGACCCAGCAGACGGACTATCCCCGCACGCGCCCGGACATGCCCAACCATGAACCGCGCGGCTGCGCCCGCGGGGCGAGCTATTCCTGGTACCTGTACAGCGGCAACCGGCTCAAGTACCCGATGATTCGCGGCCGCCTGGCCGAACTCTGGCGGGAGGCAAGAAAATCCCTGGAGCCGGTGGAGGCGTGGACGTCCATTGTGGAGGATTCGCAGCGGGCTTCCTCCTACAAGAGCGTGCGCGGCAAAGGCGGCTTCGTGCGGGCGAGCTGGGATGAGGCGAATGAAATCGTTGCGGCCGCCAACATCTACACCATCAAGAAGTACGGCCCAGACCGGGTCATGGGGTTTTCCCCCATCCCGGCCATGTCGATGGTTTCCTATGCGGCAGGTAGCCGCTATCTGTCGCTCATTGGCGGCGTGTGCATGAGCTTCTACGACTGGTACTGCGATCTGCCGCCGGCGTCTCCCATGACGTGGGGCGAGCAGACGGATGTTCCCGAATCCGCCGACTGGTACAACGCCACCTACATCATCGCCTGGGGCTCGAACGTGCCGCAAACCCGGACCCCGGATGCGCATTTCTTCACCGAAGTCCGCTACAAGGGAACGAAAACAGTGGCGGTCACACCGGATTATTCGGAGGTGGCCAAGCTGTGCGATCTCTGGCTTCACCCCAAGCAGGGAACCGACGCGGCACTTGCCATGGCCATGGGGCACGTGATTCTCAAGGAATTTCACGTGGACCGGCAAAGCCCTTATTTTTCGGAGTACTGCCGCCAGTACACCGACCTGCCGTTTCTCGTTCGCCTCAAGGCGGAAGGCGGGCGGTATGTGCCGGACCGCTTCGTCAGGAGTTCCGAATTTCCAGGGCAACTGGGAGAGACCAACAACCCGGAATGGAAGCCGGTGGTGTTCGACGAACTGACTGGAAGCGTGGCGGCACCGCAGGGCAGCATCGGTTTTCGCTGGGGCCAGAAGGGGCAGTGGAACCTGGAAGAAAAAGATGGGCAGGGACGTGCCATCCGGCCGCTCCTGTCGCTGCTGGCGTCGCGCGACGACGCCTTGCCGGTGGCTTTCCCCTATTTCGGCGGTCAGGCTTCGGAACATTTTGTGGCGACAGACCATCAGGACATCCTGGTGCGGCAAGTGCCGGCGCGAAAAATCAGGTTGGCCGAAGGGGAAATCTGGGTGGCTTCCGTGTTCGACCTGATGGTGGCCAACTACGGCATCGACCGGGGCCTCGGAGGAGAGCCCGCGGCGCAATCCTACGACGATGACGTGCCGTATACGCCGGCCTGGCAGGAACGCATTACCGGCGTCCGGCGCGAGGACGTCATTACCGTAGCGAGGCAGTTTGGCGACAACGCGGAAAAAACCCGGGGCAAGTCGATGGTGATCATCGGTGCCGGCATGAATCACTGGTATCACATGGACATGAGCTATCGCGCCATCATCAACATGCTGGCCTTGTGCGGTTGCGTGGGCCAGTCGGGAGGCGGCTGGGCCCATTATGTGGGGCAGGAAAAACTGCGCCCGCAGACCGGATGGACGGCACTGGCCTTTGCCCTGGACTGGCATCGCCCGCCGCGGCAGATGAACAGCACCTCCTTTTTCTACAGCCATACGGGGCAATGGCGACACGAAAAGGTCAGCGTGAGCGAACTCCTTTCCCCGCTCGCTGACAGTGCGGCATACGGCGGCAGCCTGATCGATTTCAACGTGCGTGCCGAGCGCATGGGCTGGTTGCCTTCGGCGCCGCAACTCAACGCCAATCCGCTGTTTCTGGCAAAGCAGGCCAGAACTGCGGGCATGGATGCGAAGGATTACGTGGTGTCCGGGCTCAAGCAGGGATCCTTGCGCTTTGCCAGCGAAGATCCAGACCATCCCGACAATTTCCCGAGGAATCTCTTTGTCTGGCGCTCAAACCTTCTGGGATCGAGCGGCAAGGGCCACGAATATTTCCTCAAGTACCTGCTGGGGACGGATCACGGATTGCAAGGTAAAGATCTGGGTGAAATCGGCGGCGAAAAACCGCAGGAAGTGCAGTGGCGCGACCCGGCACCACAAGGCAAGCTCGACCTCCTGGTGACGCTGGATTTCCGCATGTCCACCACCTGCCTGTATTCGGACGTGGTGTTGCCCACGGCGAGCTGGTACGAGAAAAACGATCTCAACACGTCCGACATGCATCCATTCATCCATCCGCTGTCGGCTGCTGTGGATCCGGTCTGGCAGTCCAAAAGCGATTGGGAAATATACAAGGGCATCGCCAGGACTTTTTCCACCCTGGTCGATGGTCACCTGGGCGTGGAACAGGACCTGGTGCTGACGCCCACCCTGCACGACACGCCGGGGGAGCTGGGACAGCCTTTTGACGTGCGCGACTGGAAGCGCGGCGAAACGGATCCTGTTCCTGGAAAAACCATGCCGGCCATGACCTTGGTCGAGCGGGATTATCCGGCCACCTACAAGAAATTCACAGCCCTGGGGCCGCTCATGACCCAGGTCGGAAACGGCGGCAAGGGCATCGCCTGGAACACCAGCCATGAAGTGGAAGGGCTTGCCCGGCTCAATGACACGGTTGCGGAAGCAGGCGCATCCAAGGGCATGCCCAGAATCGATTCCGATATCGATGCGGCCGAAGTGATCCTGTATCTCGCACCAGAAACCAACGGCGAAGTGGCGGTAAAAGCCTGGCACGCGCTGTCGGAAATCACCGGCCTCGATCATCGGCATCTGGCGCAGGCCCGCGAAGATGAAAAAATCCGTTTCCGGGACATCCAGGCCCAACCCAGGAAAATCATTTCATCCCCCACCTGGAGCGGCATCGAGTCCGAGCAGGTCAGTTACAACTCGGGGTACACCAACATTCACGAACGGATCCCCTTCCGGACGCTGACGGGGCGCCAGCAGCTGTACCAGGACCATCCCTGGATGCGCGCCTTCGGAGAATCGCTGTGCGTGTACCGGCCTCCGGTGGATACGAAAACCGTGAACCCGCTGCTCAACCGGCGCGGGAACGGCAACCCCGAGCTGGTGCTGAATTTCATCACGCCGCACCAGAAATGGGGCATCCACAGCACCTATACCGACAACCTGATCATGCTGACTCTTTCGCGTGGCGGACCCATCGTGTGGATTTCGGAAACCGATGCACGGCGGGCCGGCATTGCCGACAACGACTGGATCGAGGCTTTCAACCTGAATGGTGCGCTCACGGCGCGGGCCGTGGTCAGCCAGCGTGTCCCGGAAGGCATGGTGATGATGTATCACGCCCAGGAAAAAATCGTGAACGTGCCGGGCTCTGAAATCACGGGGCAGCGAGGCGGCATTCACAATTCCGTGACGCGCACCTGTCCCAAGCCGACGCACATGATCGGCGGCTACGCCCAGCAGAGTTACGGGTTCAATTACTACGGCACGGTCGGCTCCAACCGCGACGAATTCGTGATCGTGCGCAAGATGAGCCGGGTGGACTGGCTGGAGCAGCCGCTTGCTGAAAAAATCGTGGAGAAAACATCATGAAAATCCGTGCGCAGATCGGCATGGTCCTGAACCTGGACAAGTGCATCGGCTGTCATACCTGTTCGGTGACCTGCAAGAACGTGTGGACATCCCGTGAAGGCATGGAATACGCCTGGTTCAACAATGTGGAAACGAAGCCCGGCATCGGTTTTCCAAAACAGTGGGAAGACCAGGAGAAATGGAAAGGGGGATGGGTCCGCAGGAGCAACGGAAAAATCGAACTCAAGACAGGCGGGCGCCTGAAAACCCTGGCAAACATTTTTGCCAATCCGAATCTGCCGGAAATCGACGATTATTACGAACCCTTCACGTTCGATTATGAGCATCTGCACCAGGCGCCGCTGTCTGCCGCGGCGCCCACGGCCAGACCGCGCTCCCTGATCACGGGCAAGCGCATGGAAAAAATCGAGTGGGGGCCCAACTGGGAGGAAATACTCGGCGGGGAATTCGAAAAGCGCAGCAAGGATGCCAATTTCGAAGCGGTCCAGAAGGAAATCTACGGACAGTTCGAGAATTCCTTCATGATGTATCTGCCCCGCCTGTGCGAGCATTGCCTCAACCCGGCCTGTGTAGCGGCTTGTCCTTCCGGGTCGATCTACAAGCGCGAGGAGGACGGGATCGTTCTGGTGGACCAGGACAAATGCCGCGGGTGGCGCATGTGCGTTTCGGCTTGCCCGTACAAGAAAATCTATTACAACTGGCAAAGCGGCAAGGCGGAAAAATGCACGTTCTGCTACCCCCGCATCGAGTCCGGCCTGCCCACCGTCTGTTCGGAAACCTGCGTCGGACGCATCCGCTACCTGGGTGTGCTGCTGTACGACGCCGACCGCATTCTTGAGGCGGCGAGCACCGAGCAGGAAAAGGATTTGTACGAAGCGCAACTGTCGTTGTTCCTGGATCCGAACGACCCGGAAATACAGGCCCAGGCGGCGCGTGAAGGCGTACCGGAGGCCTGGATCAAGGCGGCGCAGTCCTCTCCCGTATATCGCATGGCCCTTGACTGGAAAGTCGCATTTCCGCTGCATCCCGAATACCGGACGCTGCCGATGGTCTGGTATGTCCCTCCGCTGTCCCCCATCCAGAGCGCCGCCAACAGTGGCGTGCTGGGCATGAACGGCGCCATTCCCGATGTGGAGCAACTGCGCATTCCGCTCAAATACCTGGCAAACCTCCTCACGGCCGGCGACGAGGCGCCCGTCAAACGGGCGCTCAAGCGCCTGCTGTCGATGCGCGCCTTCATGCGCGAACGCCACGTGGAAGGACGTGAAGCGCCAGAAATCCTGTCCGAAGCGGGTTTGAGCACGGCGCAGGTGGAAGCCATGTACAAGGTGCTGGCCATCGCCAATTACGAAGATCGCTTTGTGGTACCCACCACCCATCGGGAATATGCGGAAAACGCCTTCGACCTCAAAGGAAGCTGCGGATTCTCCTTTGGCAACGGTTGCTCGGACGGGGTTTCGAGCGACAAGAGCCTGTTTGGAAAGAAACCGAAAATCATTCCCATCAAGGCGGTGTAAATGAAAACCTTCAAAGTGTTGTCGATGTTGCTGAGCTACCCGGAACGTGAATGGCTGGATGCGTTGCCGGAAATGGCTGCGCTGGTTTGGGATGAACAGCCGGTCCCTGGCCAGGCCATGGAACGCCTACAGGCCTTGTTCGATCATCTGGAGCAGGAACCCCTGCTCGCATTGCAGGAGTACTATGTTGAGCACTTCGACCGCAATGCCCGCTGCTCGCTCAGCCTGTTCGAGCATGTCCATGGCGATTCACGGGAGCGCGGGCAGGCCATGGTCGATCTGATGCAGCGCTACCGCGATGCCGGCCTCGTCTTCAGCGGCGAAGCACTGCCGGACTACCTTCCTGTCTACCTGGAATATCTCTCCCGCCTGCCTGCGCAGGAAGCCGGAGAGCGCCTGTCCGAAATCACGCATTTGCTGAGAACGCTGGGCGAGCGCCTGTCCCGGCGTGCAAGCCCTTATGCGGCCTTGATCGATTTCCTGCTGCTGATGGCGGGCGAGCAGGTCCTCGCGTTGACCGAAACCCCGGCCGTTTCCGAAGAGGATCCCGAGGCTATGGACCGGGAGTGGGCAGAAGCTCCTGTCATGTTCGGCCCCGGTTGCAGCCCGGGCGATGGCCGGGCGCAGGTGGTTCATTTTCATAAAGGAGCCGGATCATGATCCATGACTTTTTGTTCGGCATCTATCCGTATATCGCATTCTCCGTTTTTATCCTGGGCAGCCTGATCCGTTTCGACCGCGACCAGTACACCTGGAAAAGCGATTCCAGCCAGCTCCTCAGACGTGGGCAGTTGCGCCTGGGCAGCAACTGTTTTCATATCGGCATCCTGTTGCTTTTCATGGGGCATGCCGTCGGCCTGTTGACGCCGCCGGCCATTTATCACGAGTTGGGTCTGACGACGGAATCCAAACAGTGGCTTGCCATGATCGCCGGCGGGGTGTTTGGAACCTTGTGCCTGGTGGGACTGATCCTGCTGGTGCATCGGCGGCTGATGGAAGCAAGGATTCGTGCCACGAGCACGTCGATGGACATTTTCCTTCTGTTCTGGATATTGGCAACCCTGGGTCTGGGGCTTGCCACGATTGCCGTTTCCCTGAGCCATCCGGAAGGAGGGGTCATGCTGCAGCTCGCTTCCTGGGCACAGCATGTGGTGACGCTGCGCAGCGGCGCGGCAGAGTTGATCGTTGCGGTTCCGTTGCTCTACAAGGTGCACCTGTTTTTCGGCATGACGCTGTTTCTGCTGTTCCCCTTTTCACGGCTGGTTCATGTGTGGAGCGGATTCGGCACGCTGGCTTACCTGGTACGCCCGCATCAGCTGGTACGCAGCCGGGGGAGAGGCAAGTAAGCCAGGCGTTCAGGTCGTCGACGTATCGGACCGGATCAGGTAATCGAAGGCGGACAGACTGGCCTTGGCGCCTTCGCCCATGGCAATGATGATTTGTTTGTAGGGCACCGTGGTGCAGTCGCCTGCGGCGAATACGCCGGGTACCGAAGCCGCTCCCCGGGCATCCACTTCGACTTCGCCAAAGCGGGACAGGTTGATGACGCCCTTGAGCCAGTCCGTGTTGGGCAGCAAACCGATCTGGATGAATACGCCTTCCAGCGGAAGGGTTATGGGCTGGCCGGTGACACGGTCGGTGTAGGTCAGCCCGCTGACTTTTCCTTCCGCCCCGTTCACTTCGGTGGTCTGTGCACTGGTGATGACGGTGACGTTGGGGAGGCTGTGCAGTTTTTTCTGCAGCACGGCGTCGGCACGCAGGGCATCCGCGAACTCCAGCAGGGTGACATGGCCGACGATTCCTGCCAGATCGATGGCCGCTTCCACGCCGGAATTGCCGCCACCCACCACAGCCACGCGCTTGCCCTTGAACAGCGGGCCATCGCAGTGCGGGCAGTAGGCCACGCCTTTGCCGCGGTACTCCTGCTCGCCCGGCACGTTGAGTTCGCGCCAGCGCGCCCCGGTGGAAATAATGACGGCCTTTGACTTGAGCGTTGCCCCGTTCTTCAGGCGGATCTCATGATAATTCCCGGCATTGCCCGGGACGAGCGCCTCGGCTTGCTGCAGGTTCATGATGTCAACATCGTATTCCTTGACGTGTTCCTCGAGAGCGCGGCCGAGCTTGGGCCCGTCGGTATGGGGCACCGAGATGAGGTTTTCGATGGCCAGCGTATCCATTACCTGGCCCCCAAAGCGTTCGGCGAGCAGGCCGGTACGGATTCCCTTGCGTGCGGCAT
This sequence comes from Betaproteobacteria bacterium, assembly GCA_028868905.1. Lineage (GTDB taxonomy): Bacteria > Pseudomonadota > Gammaproteobacteria > Burkholderiales > Ferrovaceae > JAKBAT01. Next base: position 1,422 of record JAGWTQ010000037.1, on the reverse strand, counting down.
AAACGGCTGCTGCCGCTCCGGCTGGCCCTCCGCCCACCACCAGCACGTCGAAGGGCTCTTGGGCGGAAAGCCTGTCGGCCTCGCGAGCGGACGCTCCACTGTCCACCCTGGCGAGTATTTCTTCCAGCGTCATGCGCCCGTCTTCGAACGGTTCGCCGTTCAGCCAGACGCTGGGCACCGCCATGATCTGGCGCGCCTCGACTTCGGCCTGGTTGAGGGCGCCATCAATCATCACATGCCGGACGTTGGGGTTCAGCGCAGCCATGGCGTTGAGGGCCTGCACCACGTCCGGACAATTGTGGCAGGTCAGGGAAACGTAGGTTTTGAAACGGTATTCGCCGGGCAATGCCTTGATTTGCCGGATCTGTTCGTCGCCGATCCTGGGTGCGTAGCCGCTGGCTTGCAGCAAGGCCAGGATGAGGGAAGTGAATTCGTGCCCCATGGGCAACCCGGCAAAGCCGATGCGGGCGGGTTCCCCCTTCTTGCCAATGGTGAATGACGGGCGCCGGATATCGGAACCGCTTTCCGACAGGGACACTTTCCCGGACAGGCTGGCGACATCTTCCAGCAACGCGCGCATCTCGGCGGACTTGGGGCCGTCGTCGAGGGAGGCGACCAGCTCGATCGGGTCCACCAGCTTTTCCAGGTAAGTTTTGAGCTGGGCTTTGATGGCGGCTTCAAGCATGTCGTTTCTCCTTGGGCAGAAGGCAATACGAAGGCTTCGGCGTGTGCAACGCCTTGGTATTGCGTTCTCGGATGCACCCGGGGCGAACCCCGGGTGCCGTGGGCTTTAGATCTTTCCGACCAGGTCGAGTGACGGGGTCAGGGTGGATTCGCCTTCCTTCCACTTGGCCGGGCAGACCTCGTTGGGGTGGGCGGCGACATACTGGGCGGCCTTGAGCTTGCGCAAGGTCTCCTTCACATCGCGGGCGATGGCGTTGTCATGGACTTCCAGGGTCTTGATGAGGCCTTCGGGGTTGATGATGAAAGTGCCGCGCAGCGCCAGGCCTTCTTCCGGAATGTGCACGCCGAAAGCGTTGGTCAGCGCATGGGTGGGGTCGCCCACCAGCGGGAACTTGGCCTTGCCCACGGCGGCGGAAGTTTCGTGCCACACCTTGTGGGAGAAATGGGTGTCGGTGGTCACGATATACACTTCGGCGCCGGCTTTCTGGAACTCGGCATAGTTGTCAGCGGCATCTTCCACTTCGGTCGGGCAATTGAAGGTGAAGGCGGCCGGCATGAAAATCAGCACAGACCATTTGCCATGCAGGTCCTTCTCGGTCACTTCAATGAACTTGCCGTTATGGAACGCTTGGGTCTTGAACGGTTGGACCGGGGTGTTGATCAGGGATTGCATTGAATTCTCTCCTTGGTTGATGGCTGGAATCGGGTTAAAAGTCATGCCATGGAGTGAACTATAGG
>JAGWTQ010000036.1 GCA_028868905.1 Betaproteobacteria bacterium | reverse complement strand
CCCCACTGCTGCCTCCCGTAGGAGTCTGGGCCGTGTCTCAGTCCCAGTGTGGCTGATCATCCTCTCAGACCAGCTACCGATCGTCGCCTTGGTAAGCCTTTACCTCACCAACTAGCTAATCGGACATCGGCCGCTCCTCCAGCGCGAGGCCTTTCGGTCCCCCGCTTTCCTCCTCAGAGCTTATGCGGTATTAGCACAGCTTTCGCTGCGTTATCCCCCACTCAAGGACACGTTCCGATGCATTACTCACCCGTTCGCCACTCGCCACCAGGGTTGCCCCCGTGCTGCCGTTCGACTTGCATGTGTAAAGCATGCCGCCAGCGTTCAATCTGAGCCAGGATCAAACTCTTCAGTTCAATCTCTGCATTTATCCCCCTTTCGGGGTCCACTCAAAGTGTTCCTAGACGGAATTTACTTCTCGTGGGCACTGCTGGTATTTCTTGCACCCGCAGCACCCACACCTATCGGTTAACCAATTTTTAAAGAACAAGACTGTCTGGTTGCGGGGGTAGGATTTGAACCTACGACCTTCGGGTTATGAGCCCGACGAGCTGCCAGACTGCTCCACCCCGCGTCCGTCGAGTAGAGTTCGCTACTATAGCAAGCGCATTAGTCACTGTCAAACGAAAAACGCCCCAAAGGACGCTTGCGCCCGCTCGTGAGCGCCCGCGGATGACTTGCCAGGTTGCTCGGAATCGAGTCTGGGCGGGCTTTCCGGGGATGCGTGATGCCGTCGGAAAACATCACTGAAAATCGCTGCGACTGCGGATAGGGAATCACATCGGCCATTTTTCCCGCCTCAATCTGGGCCTGCATGCGCTGCCACCAGCGATAGTCCAGCAAATCCCGGTGGTGGGCAAGAAAAGCCCGGCTCACACGGGGATCGGTCAGCAGGAAATACCCGAACTCCTCGGGAAACACGTCGTTTGGATCGACCGAATACCAGGGTTCTGCGGCAAACTCGTCCTCGGCATGGCGCGGTTCGGGCATCTTCCTGAAATGGCAGCGGGTGAGATAGTCGATTTCGTCGTAATCGTAAAACACCACGCGCCCGTAACGAGTCACCCCGAAATTCTTGTAAAGCAGGTCCCCCGCGAAAATGTTGACGGCTGCCAGCTCTTTGAGCGCATTGCCGAATTCATTCACGACGTGGGCCAGTTGTTCGTCGCTGGCTTTGTCCATGTAGATGTTGAGCGGCACCATGCGACGTTCAATGTAGAGGTGCCGGATGACCAGGGTGTCCTCGGTTTCCTCGACGATGGAGGACGGCGCCAGCGCACGCAGTTCCTCCAGCAATTCCGGGGTGAATCGCCGTTTGGGAAAAGGCACCCCTGAATATTCCAGGGTATCCGCCATGCGTCCCACGCGGTCGTGGGATTTGACCAGCAGGTACTTCTCCTTGACCTGATCCCGGTTGATCTGCTTCGGCGGGGAAATCACGTCCTTGATCACCTTGAACACATAAGGAAACGAAGGCAGGGTAAACACGCTCATGACCAAGCCGCGAATGCCCGGTGCCACGATGAAGTCGTCACTGGAATGTTCCAGGTGATGCAGGAAATCGCGATAGAACAGCGTTTTTCCCTGCTTGTGCAGCCCCAGAATGCTGTAGAGCTCAGCCTTGGGCTTGTGCGGCAGCATGCTGTGCAGGAAATCAACATAGGCCGATGGCACTTCCATGTCCACCAGGAAATAGGCACGACTCGAATTCACCAGAATGGCCAGCTGTTCTGTGGTCAGCAACACGGTGTCCACCGCAAGGCCGCCCTGCCCGTCATGCATCACGGCCACCACGAACGGGTATTGCTGGCCGCCGTTGATCATCTTGCCAACCACGTAAGCGGAAGTATTGCGATAAAAAACGGCACTCAGAACCTGGATCTGGTGATTGGCTTCCAGCACGAGCAGTTCAGGCAGATGCAATCGCCAGGCCCGCAGCAGGCGGCGCATGTCGCGACGCAGGTCGGTAAAAGACCGCTTGAACCCCATGTCCTCGATGATGCGATGGATGGTGCCGCGCAAGCCCTCGCGCAACGGGTAATAGCTGCGGTAGGAAGGCGGGACTGAGTCGATGTGTTCAGTGGAAACGCCGGGGCGCACGAATATGAAGGCGTTGTGGTAGTAGGATCGGTGCAGGATCTGGCAGCACACGGAATTGAAGAATGTTTCTGCAAGCTCCGGCTGCTTGTGCTCGGTCAGCAGCACGATGTATTCGCGCTTGATTTGCTGCCACAGGTGATCCGGAAGCGAGTCGGCGGAAAACTCCGTAATCAGCCGCTGCACGGCTTCCTGGACCCGGATGTCATAAAACCGGATGCGGTCGGTAGTAATCCGCTGCAAGGCCAGCCACTCCGCCTTGTCAAACAGCGTCGAAGCCTCGCGCGCGGCTTCCCGGAACAACCGGTAATGCCGGTCAAACCCTTCGAGCAACGCCCGTGCCACCCGTTCCGCGGCCCCTGCAGGCTGGTGCGACCCCTGTTCCGATACTTCGATTATCGCGTTGGGCATGTTAGGCTGAACACTCTGTATTCCTGCGATTATTCTAACACCTCCAAACTTTGGAACCGATGTCGCCCCTCCGCACCATTCTGCTCCTGTGTTCGGCCGAAGCACTGGCCATGGCCGGGTTCTCCGCCGTCCCTGCGCTGTTGCCGACACTGCAGTCGACGTGGAACCTTTCTGCAGGACAAGCGGGTGTTCTGGGCGGCAGCTATTTTGCCGGCTACATTTGCGCCATTTCCTGGCTGTCGGGCTTGACCGATCGCGTGGATGCACGAAAGGTGTTCGCTTTCGGTGCACTGCTGGGGGGTATCGGGAGCCTCGCGTTCGCCACCCTGGCCCAGGGGTTCTGGTCCGCCTGTCTGTGCCAGGCCCTCTCGGGCGCCGGACTTGCCGGCACCTACATGCCAGGGCTGCGCGCGCTCACCGACCGGGTCGAGTCGACGCAGCAGTCGCGCTTCATCGCCTTCTACACATCCACTTTCGGCATCGGGGCAAGCTTGTCCTACGCCTGTTCCGGCTGGATTTCCAACCACTGGGGCTGGCCTGTCGCCTTTGCCGTAGCAGGGGTCCAGCCACTCATCGCGGGAGTGGCTGTCTGGACGCTGGCCGGGAACAAGACCCCCACCACGCGCCCGCGCCATTCGGTGCTCCGGGGACAGTGGCTTGCGCTGCGGGACAGCAAGGTTCGCTACTATGTGTTGGGCTATGCCGCCCATTGCTGGGAACTGTTCGGTTTTCGCGCCTGGATTGTGGCGCTGCTCGCCTACGCCGGCACCCAGAGCGCTCTGCCCACCTCGGCTGCAAACCTGGCCGCACTGATCAATCTGGTCGGCATCCCCGCCAGCATTTTCGGAAATGAATCGGCCACACGCGGCGACCGCCGGCGTCACGTGTTCCGGGTCATGCTCCTGTCAGGGCTGCTGGCATGGCTCTCGGGCCTGGCAGCGCCCCACCCGGTCTGGCTGATCGTGATACTGCCGCTTTACTTCTGGATGGTCATGGCTGATTCGGCCGCCCTCACGGCAGGGCTGGTAGCCAGCACCAATCCCCAGCTTCGCGGTGCCGCCATGGCCGTTTATTCCCTGGCCGGATTCGGCGGCGGCCTGCTGGCACCGATGGTGGTGGGCTGGCTGCTGGATCGTTGCGGCGGACAACAGGCTGCTTCCGCCTGGCTCGTGGCCTGGGGCAGCCTGGGCCTGTGGGGTATCGCGCATGCCCTTTCGGGACGATGGCGATCAGCGCAGCAACATTAACTTCGGGATGCCGTCCCCTTCCATCCACAGTACCGCATTCTGCCCATACCGCCGGCCCAGTGATTCAGTGTCATTGCGGCTGGCGCCCAGGACCAGCAGGCAGGGCTCTCCCGCACAATCCCCGCCGGGATCCTCGCCCACGCCTTCGAGAAATTTCAGGCCCAGGCCCGATACGTCCTGGCGCAGGAACTCCTGGGCCCTGACGTTCTCTTCTTCCGTACGAGGTTCACTGCGTGGGTTGTAGGCGCTGACGAAACAGGCAGAATGCACGCCGGAGCGCAGCATCAGTGTACGCAAAGGTTCGCAGGGTTCGTCGATGTGCATGACAAAATGGGGAGCTGCGGCATCATGCACCCGGTAGTCGCTCTTTTTATAAATAGCCAGTAATGCCGGGTCGATTTCTGTCGTCACGGCCTTCACCTCCTTCGCGGCGTTCCGAACAGCTGGGCAAATACCAGCCCGCCGGCCAGCCCCCCCACATGACCCCAAAGATCCACATTCATGGCCTGGTTCAATGCAGTCGGCAGAATGGCAAGCGCCACCCAGAACAAGGTCTGGAACATGAGACCGGGCGGGTAAACGTGACGGTACTGGTAGAGATGCGCGAGAAAAAAACCTTCGAAGCCCAGGACCGCCGTGGACGCCCCGGCGCTCACCACAAAGGGCGGGTTGAAAAGAACACTCAACACTGAGCCTGCCAGCGCCGACACCAGATAGAGCGCGAGCACCCGCCGTGCTCCCACGATGCGTTCCACGATGGTCCCCAACTGGTAGAACGCCACCATGTTGAAGAGGATGTGAGCCGGGGTCACATGCACGAAACTTGCGGTCAAGAGCCGATAGTACTGCCCCAGCCCGAGGGTGATGTCGCCGGCATTGGCTCCCCAGCGCAGCAGCATGTCCGGTGTGAAATCCCAGACCCCGTAAGTCAGCCCCATGGCCAGGTAAACCAGCAGATTACAGGCGATCAGCGCATAGGTCATTACCGACATCGACAACGTCCGACTTTTGGTTGCATGTGATTTGAACTGGGGTTAGTCTATTCCATTTGCAATCAGGCCGAAAAATAAAAATGACGCTAAATGCACTGCTGCTGGAACAAGACCCCGCCACTGCCGCTCTTTTTTCTCAAACCCTCGCCGCCGAAGAAATCCCCGTCACCTGTTGCAACACCCTGCCTGAAGGACTCCATTTGCTTGCGCATCACCCGTTCGAGCTGGTGTTCGTGGGGAGAGGGCCTGAGCCGGGAAGCCGGCTCGAATTCGTGCGGCTGGCCCGTTCGCTGGTCCCGGCCGTGGGCATCATCGTCCTGAGCAGCCAGGCGTTGGACCAGGACCGCATCGCGGGGCTGGAATCGGGTGCGGACGACTACCTGGAAAAGCCTTTCAACTGGCGGGAAGTTGTCATGCGTGCCCGCCGGCTGGGCAGCCGTGCGGCAGAGATGATGCGCAACCATTCCGGCCTTCTGCTCAAATTCCTCAATTTCACGCTCGATCCCCTGGAACGTACCCTGCACCACGGATTGGCAGGACCCATTCACCTCACCGGCCGCGAATTCGACCTCCTGCATTGCCTGGCCCGCTCAGGCAGCAGCCCACAAAGCCGCAAATCCCTGCGCTGCATGCTTCACGGGCGGGATCCCCATACCACCGACCGTACCATTGACACCCTGATTTCGCATATCCGTCGCAAACTGCGCGCCGTTTCGGACACCGATCCGGTACGCACGGTTCGCAGCCAGGGTTATGCCTTCGGCGCAGCCGTCACCAGCTGGCCCCATCCTGGCCAAATCGCAAGCAGGGCTTGAAATTCAGGACCATTTGAAGGATGCTAGCCGGAATGTTTGCGGGGGCGGGCCAAGCCCTGGAAACTTTCACTCGGGAAAACTATAAATAAAGAGGAGAAACCATGGTTCAATCGCGCCTTGTTGCGTCTGCCTTGCTTGGAATATCGCTGTTTGGCGCCTCGTCCGCCTGGGCCCTGAAGGCCGGGGACAATTTCGTCGCCGTGGGTGCCGCCTATGTCAGCCCCAACATCAGCGCAGATTCACTGTCTTATTCAGGCAACGTGATTCTCCCCCCCTCCACTGCACTGCCCGGTCCGTTGCCGTTGTCGTCCGCATCCGCTTCCAGCACCACCACGGGCGCACTGATTCTGGGTCACATGTACACCAACCATCTGGGCCTGGTGCTCGACATCGGTTTTCCGCCAAAAACCAACCTCTCCGTGGGGCAGGCCATTCTCACCCAGGGCGCAACGGTTGAAATCGGCTCGGTCAAGCTCTGGAGCCCCATGCTGGTGGGCCGCTACTATTTTCTGGATGCGTCTTCAGCATTCCGCCCCTACCTGGGCGCCGGCGTCACCTACACGGAATTCCGCAGCCTGTCCCTCAACGCCACAGGGCAAGGGTTTGCCCCGAATGGCGCTACCATCGATTCGGCCTGGGGATGGGTGGGGAGCGCGGGGTTCAACTATGACATCAAGAAAACCCCCTACTTCCTGACAGGTTCGCTCACCTACGTGCACACCAACACCACGCTGCACATCAACAACCTGGTTGACCCGGCTCCGGTCGGTCCTTCATCCACCACCAACCTGCGCCTGGGCAATACAATCGGCTTCTTCGGCGTAGGCTATCGCTTCTGACATTCCGTTTTGGTAGTTTTTCCTGAAAGCCGCGAGGCTTTCAGGAAAAACCCGTCAATCCCGGCCACGGTGTTCACCGCGGTCTCTTCCCCCCTCCCCGCGCCCACCTCGCCGTTCATCCCAATCCCTGCGCGGCTCGCCATGCAGGTAATAGGGCACATAAACCTGGTTGTACCAGCGATCCCGAACAAAATACACCGGGCGGCCACAGGCATTGAATTCATGACAGTGCCAGCGCCAGTGCCGGGCATAGCCCGGCGGCACCCGGAGATAAACTGGGGGCGGCAACATCACGCCAACCGGGGGCGGCTGGACCAGAAGCGGTTGCGGAAAGACCACCTGCGGGACAGGGGCATTGCCCAGCTCGATCATGCCAAAAAATCCAGGCTGGCCGATTGCCACGCCCATGTCCGCCTGGGCTAGCCCCGTGGCCATGAGCCCCAGCAGCAAGGCACTACAAATCCCTTTCATGTTTTCTCTCCTGTGACAGTAACGCTGGAACGATCGGCAGCTTCCCTTCGTTGACCCCTCCTGCCTGCCCTCGTTATGATGACTTATATTGTGCGCTGTTTTGCCGTCAAATTTCTCAGAACTTCGGAGCGTCAATTCATGCAGTCGCCGTTTCCCGGAAAAATCCTGCTGGCTGGGGCGATGCTCGCCCTGTACGCGGCCACTCCACTCTACGCTGCCCTGGGAGGACCGGCTTCCGCCATCCTCAGCAGCGGCCAGGTTGTCACTGCCCCAGGGCATCAGCTGGCCCAGTTGCCCCAGGGAGTGCAGGCACAGACCGTGGTGACTTCCCAAAACGTGACCATCACCGAATTCTCCCGTGGCGGTACCGTGTTCGCGATCCGCTGGGACGGGCCCATCATCCCCGATCAGTCACAGCTGCTGGGCAGCTACTTCCCCGAGTATGCCGCCGGCATGCAAGCCCGAAACCCCAAGGGCCGCAATGCCCCGGTGCAGATCCGCAGCCAGGCCCTGGTGGCCCATGTGCAGGGGCACATGCGCGCATTCTCCGGTTCTGCCTATGCGCCTGCACTGGTTCCTGCCGGACTTTCCGTTTCCACACTGGGAGTCGAACCTTGATTTCATGGTTTCTGCGTTTATTTGTTCTTGTTCCGCTCAGCGTCTTGCTCCTGAACGGTTGCGGTGGCGGTGGCGGTGGCAGCAGTGGCAGTACCAGCACGGGGTCCGTACCCACTGCCGACTGCAATGCCGCAGCAACACCCCCGACCCTGGCCAGCAACCAGGCGCTGATGTCCGTGAGCCAAAACCCCAGCATCAGCAGCTATTCCACCGTCAACCTGCCCTACGTGACCGTTACCGTGTGCAATGGCACCAATTGCAAAAGCATCGATCATGTTGTTGTGGATAGTGGTTCCTATGGCCTGCGCCTGTTGCACAGCGTGGCGAGCCCCCTCGGGTTTTCCACTGCCCCCACCTTTTATGAATGCGCGCAGTTTCTGAGTGGCTACATGTGGGGCGGCGTCTACAATGCCTCAGTCCAAATCGCGGGCGAGGCCACATCGTCACCGATCCCCATCGAAATCATCGATGACGACAATACGGCTTCCATGGCCCCTCCCCCTTTCTCCTGCACCAGTGGCAACAGCAGCATCGGCACGCTGAACGGCATCGGAGGCAATGGCCTGCTGGGCGTTGGCCCATTCATTGCGGACAACGGCAATTACTACCAGTGCACCGGCTCCACCTGTATCACCGCCATTGTTCCCACAGCCAACCAGGTCAGCAACCCGGTGGCTTTTTTTGCGGTCGACAACAACGGCCTGATCATGCAAATGCCTGCCGTTTCCGGACTGGCCTGCCCGAGTGCTGCAGGAAGCATCACGTTCGGCATCGACACCCAGACAAACAACTCCCTGCAGAACTACAGCACCCTCGCCCTGGACAATTCCGGCAACTTTACAGCGGCTTACAGCGGCCAGATCTTTAATTCGTCTTTTATCGACAGCGGCTCCAACTACAATTTCCTGATCATCCCGGGCATGAGCTACGATAGCAACGGTAATTACCGGCCCACCCAGTACACGACCATCAGCCCGGTAACCTTTACCCCCAACACGGGCCCCCCCGCGTCCATCACGACATCTCTGGGCGTCATCGATCCCTACGTGCTCAATTCCACCTATACAGCCGTCAATGACATAGCCGCCTTGGGAAGTGCCGGCTCGGCTGATTTCGGCATGCCTTTCTTTTATGGGAAGTCCATTGCTACCGTCATCGCAGGCCACCACGTATCCGAAGGCAACGGCCCGATGTACGCCCTGCACTGAGCCTACCGTCCATGCCATTCAACGCCCTGTTTTTTGGATCGCTTCTGGCCGCCACAGGGGTTGCACTCGGTGCGTTCGGAGCCCATGGCTTGCGCCATCTCCTTTCCCCCCCTGCGCTGGAATGGTGGCATACGGCAGTGGAATACCAGATGTGGCATGCGCTTGGCCTGATCGGACTGGGCGCCACCCGCATCCCGGGGCTCCGGTGGGCATCGGCTCTGCTGGGTGTTGGCACCGTGATTTTTTCCGTCTCTCTCTACCTGCTGGCCCTCACGGATTTGCACTGGCTGGGCATAGTCACCCCCATCGGGGGCCTGCTCATGATCGCGGGCTGGGCTGTCGCAGCGTGGCGCCTGCGCCAGGCTTTTTTACATTCCTGACAGGAGGTGAATCATGATGATTGACTTCAAGCGCCCTGACGGCAGCAGTTGCCGCGGCTATCTGGCACTGGCCGGCCAGGGGCGGCCCGGCTTGGTGGTCATTCAGGAGTGGTGGGGGCTCAATGCCCAGATCTGCGGCATCGCCGACCGGCTTGCCGCAGCCGGCTACAACGCCCTGGCCCCGGACCTGTTCAAGGGACGCATCGCCCAGGATGCCGACGAGGCCAGCCACATGATGAACGGTCTCGATTTTTCAGGAGCCACCCACGAAGACATCCGCGGCGCGGTGCGTCATTTGCTGTCGCTGAGCCCCAAGGTGGGCGTGATGGGATTCTGCATGGGCGGTGCCCTGACAATCGCGAGCGCTGTGCATGTACCCGAAGTGTCCGCTGCCGTGTGCTTTTATGGGATCCCGCCCAGGGATTTTGCCGACCCGGCCCAGATCCGCATTCCGTTTCAGGGACACTTTGCCAGGCACGATGCGTGGTGCACGCCGGCCCTGGTCAATGAAATCTCCTCAGCGATGACCGCCGCGGGCAATCCTCCCGAAATTTACGAATACGATGCCGAGCATGCGTTCTTCAACCAGATGCGCCCGGAAGTTTACGATGCCGAGAGTTCAAAGCTGGCCTGGGAACGCACGCTGACTTTCCTCAAGCATCACCTCTGAACCTGCGCTAGGTGCTGCGATCGTCCGAGTGATACTGGTCTGCCAGGCGACGCCGGTAGGCACCCAGGATGTCGCTGCGTGTGAGCATGCCGCACAAACGTACCTGAGCGCCGTCGCCTTCCACCACCGGCAAGCGCCCCACATTGGCTGCCGCCATGATTTTTATGGCATGACGCAAATCCGCATGCGCCGCTATCACCAGTGCGGGCCGGCCAATCAACCGGCCCAATGGCGTTTGAAGTTCCTGCCCTGACAGATATATGTCCTTGCGCGTGAGCACACCGAGCAGTCTTCCCTCCCCGTCCACCACCGGATAGCCCTGATGCAGACTGCCTGGCTCGCCACTTTCCAGCCAGGCCTTCGCCTCTCCCAGTGTCTGTTCTGACTGGAGCGTGACGGCCGGGCGCTGGGCATGATTTGCCACGGGTTCCTGCAAAAAGAAATCGCTGTGGTAGTCGCTGGGGACGCGTACGCCCCGACGCGCAATTTTTTCGGTCATGATGGTTTGGTGCATGGTGAGGCTGGATAACAGGTAGGCCATGCCACAGCCAATGAGCAACGGCAGCAGCGCCGGCAACTGCCACGTGGTTTCCAGCGCGAATATCACGGCCATGAACAGGGTTCGGGCCGAGCCGGCAAAAATGGCTGCCATGCCAACCAGCGCTGCCAGTTCAGGTCGCAATCCAAGCCCTGGAAGCAGCGTTTCCGCCAGATGGCCCAGTACCGCACCCAGACAGGCGCCAACCGTCATCAGGGGTGCCAGCGTTCCGCCGGAGGTGCCGCTGCCCAGCGAGAGCGTCCAGGACACCAGCTTGGCAGTGCCCAACACCCACAGGGCCTGCCCTGCCAGATGACCTGACAGGCTATCCGTAATGTTGTCGTAACCCACGCCCAGCGTGCGCGGCGCCATGTAGCCGATCACCCCCACTGCGATGGCGCCCAGAGCCGGCCACCACATCCAGTGCATCGGCAATTTCGCGAACCCGTCTTCCACGGCGTAAAGCGCGCGGGTAATTCCCACTGCCGCCAGGCCCACGACCAGCCCCAAAGGCACGCAAGCCAGCATGGCCGGAAGCGTGGGCCACGCAAGCGCAGGCATGTGGAAAAATGGCGCAAAGCCCACCCACCCTGCACGCATCACGGCTGCCGCAAGGCAAGCGATCAGCACCGGCATGAAAGAGCGGGCACGAAATTCGAACAGCAGAAGTTCGATGGCCAGCAGCACTGCGGCCAACGGCGTACCGAACGTGGCTGTCATGCCGGCCGCCGCTCCTGCTGCCAGGAGCGCCTTGCGCTCGTCCGCAGTGACCCGGACATACTGCCCCACCACCGACCCCAGCGCACCGCCTGTGGCAATGATGGGCCCTTCCGCGCCGAAAGGTCCTCCGGTTCCGATGGAAATGGCGGCTGAAAGCGGCTTGAGAAACAGGACCTTCAGGGAAATCCGGCTGCGGTTCACCAGTACTTGCTCCATGGCCTCGGGAATGCCGTGCCCCCGAATCGCCGGGGAGCCGTATCGCGCCATGAAACCGATGACGAGCGCCCCAATGACTGGAATAACCACCACCCAAGGCCCCAGCGCATGGTGTGCTGGCGACACCAGGGACCAGCCCACATCGCCGTAAAAGGCCAGATGGGTGATCAATCCGATCAGCATCTGCAGCAGCTGGGCAAGAACCGCAGCGACGATGCCAATGCCCAATGCCAGGGTGCCCAGGAACAGGGTCCGCCGGTCCATGCTTTTGGGGCTGCCTGAAGATTGCATGGCCTCGGTGAGAAACGCGAGGCTGGTGGAAATGGGCAGCGGCTGACGCTCTGAGGAAGGAGGTGTGCTCATGGGGGCGGCCACTCTTTTGGAATTCTTCTAAAAATTTGCGAGCTTGTCACAGCCCCCTACCCCCTGCAATACGTCTAAGGGGGTAGATGCATCATACGCGTGTAAAAGGGTGCAGTCCCGGATAGAGCTTGAAGTCTACTGACATCATGAGGCTCAAGGCCATGATCATGACAATGGAAAACAGGAACAGCTTGCGTGCCCACAGGCGATCATCCACGGCATTTCGCCCATCCCAGGCCACATACAGCCAGTAACCGCCCAGGGCCAAAGCCACGGCCAGGTAGCCCAGGCCGGTGTATCGTCCGAGGGTTGGCAACAGCGAAGCCACCATGAAAGCGGCCACGTAGCCGGCCATGTGCTTTTTGGCAAACGGCACGCCTTTGGCTACCGGCAACACGGGGATTTCCGCAGCCTTGTAGTCCTGCAGGTGCAATATGGCAATGGCGTACGCATGGGGCAGCTGCCACAGACTGAACATGAGGAGCAACATGACCGCACCCAGATCAAAGTGATTGGTCACGGCACAGTAGCCCGCGAGCGGCGGAACGGCTCCCGCCAGGCTGCCCACGAGTGTTCCATAGCGGGAATGGCGTTTCATGTACAGACTATAGACGCCCACATAGATGCCGAAACCGCTCAGCACAACCGCCACCGTGAGCAGGTTGGTGAGCGCATAAAGCAACAAGCTCCCCACCAAACCCAGCCCCAGCCCGATCGTCAGTGCGCTAGCCAGGGAAACGCGGCCCCTCACCAGGGCGCGGTTGCGAGTGCGGCGCATCTTGCAGTCGATGTCGCGATCGATGCAATTGTTGAACACGCATCCGGACCCTATGACCATGGCTATGCCCAGGCCTGTGGCCAGCAGCAAAAGCCAGTCAATCCTTCCGCGCGACGCCAGGAAGAACCCGCCGGCAACGGAAACCAGGTTGCCCAGCACGATGCCGGGCTTGGTGATGGACAAATAATCCCTGAAAGCCACGATGCCTCTCATCAATGCCCCATGGGCATGACGCCATGCATCATGTGCGCCTGGGAGTTGATCATGATCCAGATGGTGCCGCCTACCAGGATGGCCACGATCAACACCGTGTACAGCAGTGCCAGGACATTCCATCGTTGCGCCGACGACGTGTCGAGATGCAGGAAATAGTGCACCTGTACGACCATCTGAACCACGGCCGCCACCACGATTGCTGCCATGATGACGCCGCGCGGCAGCATGCCGTCCATCACCAGCCCGAAGGAGACTACGGTCAGGATGAGGGAGAGAGCGAAGCCCGTGGCATAGCTTTTCAGGGAGCCGTGACTCGCGCCAGCCGAATCATAAGAATGATGCGCCATTACAGAACCCCCATCAGATAAACCACGGTAAACACGCCAATCCAGATCAGGTCGAGAAAGTGCCAGAAAAGACTGAGCCGCATCAGGCGCGACCGCACCGGCTGGGTGAGTCCTTTGCCCAGGACCTGGAAGATCATCACCACCATCCACAACAGCCCCAGGCTTACGTGGGCTCCGTGGGTTCCAACCAGGGTAAAGAAGGCCGACAGGAAACCGCTGCGATCCGGCCCGTTGCCTTCCTGAATCAGGTGAACGAATTCGTTGATTTCCATGACGATGAAGCCCAGACCCAGCAGTGCAGTCACCATAAGCCAATTGGCCACCTGGCTGCGTGCGTTCCGGTACATGGCCAGCATGGCGATGCCGTTGGTGGTGCTGGAAAAGAGCAGGAACATGGTTTCGGCGAAGACGTATTGCAGGTCGAAAATTTCATGACCTGAAGGCCCTCCGGCATAGTTGTGCCCCAGCACCGCGTAGGTTGCAAAAATCGATGCGAACAGGATGCAGTCCGTCATCAGGTAAAGCCAGAACCCGAAGGTGGCATTGCCAATCGGATCGTGTCCGTCGTGATGGTCCAGCGTGGTTTGAGAGTGTGCGATCGTTGCCATGATTTACCCTTGATGAGCCAGATGGGAATCCGCCGCAGCGCCAGATTGCCCGTGAGCCGCCAGTAGCTGCCGGCGTTCGCGTTCCAGGCGTGCCACCTCCTGCGCAGGAAGGATGTAATCTACCGAATCATCCGCCGAGCGCAGCACCAGCGCCCCGACTGCACCGACAGTGGCTCCCAGTGCGAGCCACCAGATGTGCCAGATCATGGAGAAGCCGAAGACAAAGGCAATACCGCCCAAAACCACCCCCACAGCCGTATTTTTTGGCATGTGAATGTCCTGATAGGCGGCAGGCACTTCGTAAGCAATGCCGCGATCCTTCATGTCAGTAAAGGCATCCAGCGTCTCGACTTTGGGAATGTGCGCGAAGTTATAGAAAGGGGGCGGCGAAGCCACGGCCCATTCCAGGGTACGGCCATTCCAGGGGTCGCCCGTGACGTCGCGCAGCGACTCGCGATTGCGGATGCTCACCACCAGCTGCACGGCCTGGCACACAATTGCAGCCAGGATCACGAGCGTGCCCGCAGCCGCCACCAGCAGATACGGCTGCCAGGCCGGATTGTCGTAATGCACCAGGCGGCGCGGCATACCCATGAAGCCCAGGGCATACAACGGCATGAACGCCAGATAGAAGCCCACGAGCCAAAGCCAGAAGGCGCGTTTGCCCCATTTTTCGTCGAGACGGAAACCGAACGCCTTGGGAAACCAGAAGGCATAGCCTGCAAAGTAGCCGAACAGGGCACCGGGAATGAGCATGTTATGGAAATGCGCCACCAGGAATTCGCTGTTGTGCAACACGAAATCCGCGGGCGGAACAGACAGCAGCACACCCGTCATGCCACCAATGCAGAACGTGATGATGAAACCCAGGGTCCACAAGACCGGCGTGGCGAACTCCACCCGTCCCTTGTACATGGTGAACAGCCAGTTGAATACTTTCACGCCGGTTGGCACGGCAATCACCATGGTGGCGATGCCGAAGAAGGCGTTCACGTTGGCGCCGGCCCCCATGGTGAAGAAATGATGCAGCCACACTACGAAGGACAGCACGGCAATGGCCACGGTCGCGTACACCATGGAGTGGTAGCCGAACAGGCGCTTGCCCGAAAACGTGGACACCACTTCAGAGAACATGCCGAAAGCCGGCAAGATCACGATGTAGACTTCAGGATGCCCCCAGATCCAGAACAGGTTGAGGAACATCATCTGGTTGCCGCCCAGGTCATTGGTGAAGAAGTGCATGCCGAGGTAGCGGTCCAGGGTCAGCAGGGCCAGCGCCACGGTCAGCACCGGAAATGACAGCATGATGAGAACGTTGGTGACGAGAATGGTCCAGGAGAATACGGGCAGTTTCATCATGGTCATGCCCGGCGCACGCATGCGCAGTATGGTCACGAAGAAATTGATGCCCGTCATGAGCGTTCCAATGCCCCCCAGCTGCAGGCTCCAGATCCAGTAGTCCACCCCGGGGCCCGGGCTGAACTGGTTTTCCGACAGCGGCGGATAACCCGACCAGCCCGCATGGGAAAAGTCACCGACCCCCAGTGAAATCATCACCAGGGCGGCGCTCGATGCCGTCAACCAGAAACTCACCGAATTGAGGAAAGGATAGGCCACATCGCGCGCGCCGATCTGCAGCGGCACGATCAGATTCATGAGCCCGATGAAGAAGGGCATGGCCACAAAAATGATCATGATGGTGCCGTGGGCGCTGAAAATCTGGTCGTAGTGGTCGGGCGGCAAATAACCGTGCACGCCACCTTGGGCAATGGCTTGCTGCATGCGCATCATGAGCGCGTCGGCAAAGCCACGCAGCAGCATCACGAAAGCCAGCGCAATGTACATCACGCCGACTTTCTTGTGATCGACGCTGGTGAACCATTCTTTCCAGAGATAGCCCCATTTCCCGAAATAGGTAATGAGCCCAAACACCAACAGGCCCATGGCGGTAGCCCCGCCGATGGCGCCCATCACAATCGGGTTGTCATAGGGGATTGCGGAAAGCGTGAGTTTGCCGAAGAGAGTTTCTTGCATCGCCGGTCCTTGTCTCTGTCACATCGCGGGGGTCATGCCATGCCGGCCTGTTTGGCCTGCCTCGGCATTGGGCAGGTATTTCTGCAGAATGCGTTCGAACAGTTGCGGTTCGACGGAAGAGAAATACCGGGGGGGAACGTTTTCGCTCGGAATCTCGAGCGCCTTGAACGTGGTCTCATTGAGCGGCGTGGCGCCATGCTTCACCTGAGCCACCCAGGATTCGAAATCCTGACTGGAAGCGGCTACCGTTTCGAAATGCATTCCGGCAAAACCATCCCCGTTGAATTGGGTGTTGAGTCCCTGATAGGAGCCGGGCTGGTCCGCCACCAGTTGCAACCGGGTTTGCATGCCGGCCATGGCATAGATCTGGCCGCCAAGCTGCGGAATGAAGAAGGAGCTCATGACCGCATCCGAAGTGATTTTGAAGCTGACCGGCACCCCGGCGGGAATCACCAGACGATTGACGGAAGCAATACCCAGTTCCGGGTAGATGAATAGCCATTTCCAGTTCATGGACACCACTTGCACCTGGATGGGCTTGGCGGCGGACTGGATGGGCCGGTAGGGATTGAGCTCGTGCGATGACTTCCAGACCAGGGCCGCAAGGATCGCAACGATCACGGCAGGAACTGCCCAGACCACGGCTTCGATCTTGTGGGAGTTGTCCCAATTGGGCGCGTACTGGGCCTTTTTGTTGGAGGCCCGGTACTTCCAGGCAAAAGCGACCGTCATGAATATGACCGGGATCACCACCAGCAGCATCAGGGCAAACGCCGTGATGATGAGGCCTTTTTCATGGGCGGCGATGGGCCCCTTGGGATCGAGCAATGCCCAGCGCGACCCGCAGTCGCCATCGCAGGCCAAAACCCATTGCGGCCACAGGGATAAAATGAAAAGCCCTTTAAAAACAGTATGTTTCACTTGTAGTCACACCTATAATTTGCCCTTTTTCAAGGGCAGACTTTCCCCATTTTCAGGGTATTTAAACTTAATCTGAGATTAAAACTGGGGGATTATTGGCGCGTTTTTCGCTGCAATGCAATGAGCATCGTCAAGTGACTTTGATCTTTGTCAATAAATTTTGTAACTGGCTGTGCAAGACACGGTCCCGGCGCGCTCGGGCTTGCGCGAAAACAGTCTGCGCAGTGGCCACATGGGCTCTGGTAAGCTCTTAATTTTTATTGTTTTAGGCCCTTCCCCCATGTACCTGCCCAAACAATTTGAAGTGTCCGACGTGGTTTCGATGCACGGCTTGATACGGGAGCGCCCCCTCGCCACCGTGGTGACCCAGGGGATGAACGGCCTCAATGCCAACCCCGTTCCCCTGCACCTGTCGGCTGACCCCCACCCCTACGGCACCTTGCGCGGACACGTGGCCCGGGCCAACCCCCTGCTGAGGGATCTTGAGGAAGGACGGCCCGTACTTGCGGTATTTCACGGGCCGGAGCATTACATCACCCCGTCGTGGTATCCCACCAAGCGCGAACACGGCAAAGTGGTGCCTACCTGGAACTACGCCGTGGTGCAGGCCCATGGCACGATGCGAGCCCTGGACGACCCGGACTGGCTGCGCGAACAACTCGAACATTTCACGCGGCAGCATGAAAGCGCCCTGCCCCATCCCTGGTCGATTCATGACGCACCGCCGGCTTACATCGACCAGATGATCCGGGCGGTGGTGGGCATCGAAATGGTGGTGGAGCGGCTCGTGGGCAAGTGGAAAATCAGCCAGAACCAGCCGCCGCAAAACCGCGACAGCGTGGCCCGACACCTGAGGGAAAGCGGCGTGGGCGACGCCGTCTGGATGGCCGATCAAATGGAGAAGCCGCATGAGCGCTAAGCGATCGGGCGGCCTGCTGGCCGACTGAGGCGCCTTCAGCGAGGGCCGCCGTACTCCTTGGCCATGGCGTCGAAATGGGCGTGGGCTTCGGTTTCCCGGATGCCCTCTTCACGCCATTCCTTCATGGCCGGATGCGCCAGCAAGGTGTCCCGGTATGCCGCGGCCACGGGCGGCAGCGGCACGTTGTAAATGTCGAAACGGAACACCACGGGCGCGAACATGCAGTCCGCAATGGAAAACGCCCCGAACAGGTAAGGCCCGCCGGTTCCTGCAAATTCCGTGCGGGCTTCCGTCCAGATTTCCACGACGCGGTCGATGTCCCGCTGCACTTTTTCATCGGCAGGCTTGCCTTTGAACCTGAACTTCAGATTCATGGGCATGGCCTTGCGCAGATTGGCAAAACCCGCATGCATTTCGGCCGACACGGAGCGAGCTCGGGCACGCGCCTTGGGGTCGGAAGGCCACAGGGCGGGATGACGTTCGGCCAGGTACTCGGCAATGGCGATGCTTTCCCACACCTGGAACCCGTCGTCGTGCAATGCCGGCACGCGCGCATTTCCGGCCAGCGGCCGCAAGGCCGGGTTGTATTCGCGCCCGGCCACGGACACCCAATGCTCCCGGAACGGAATGCCGAAATGCTTGAGCAGCAGCCAAATGCGCAACGACCACGAGGAGTAATTCTTGTTGCCGATGTAGAGATCCAGCACCGCATTTTTCCCTGGAATTTTTCGTGTCACTGTATCAGTTTTATGCCTACAATGCCCTCATCAGCCAGCCCAAATACTCGCGAGAACCGACATGAGTACAACCCTTGGCTTTGATGTGTACGGGACCCTGATCGACACCAATGGCGTGGTGGAGGCTCTCACCGGGCTTGTGGGAGAGCAGGCGGCAGCTTTTTCCAAAGCCTGGCGAGACAAGCAGCTGGAATATTCCTTCCGGCGCGGCCTGATGCGCCACTACGACAGTTTTGCCGTATGCGTCCGCCAGTCACTCGATTACACCTGCAGCGCATTCCGCGTGCCGCTCGATGAAACCCAGAAAGCGCTGCTCCTGAAAACTTACCGCAGCCTTCCCCCTTTCGAAGACGCTGCGGCGGGTTTGAGCCTGCTGCAATACGGCAATTTCCGCATGTACGCCTTTTCCAACGGTACGGCCGAAACCGTGGAACGACTGCTGGAACAAGCGGGGCTGCTCCACTTTTTTCTGGGGGTGATCAGCGTGGACGACATCCGCTCCTTCAAGCCCGATCCCGCCGTCTATGCCCATTTCCTGAGAAAAACCGGCGCCACGGGAAACAGCGCCTGGCTCATATCCGGCAACCCTTTCGATCTGATCGGCGCCATGTCTACCGGCCTCAACAGCGCCTGGGTAAGGCGCAGCCCGGATGCGGTATTCGACCCCTGGGGCATCGAACCTTCCCTGACCGTGCATGAACTGACTGAACTGGCGAGAGAGATTCCCGAATTCGAAAAGCGAAAGCAAGCCCTGTCCTGAAGGGGGAAACTGACGCATGCTGCATTTCGTCGAATACGCCAAAATCTTCGTGGCCCTCATGGTGATCGTCAACCCCATCAGCTCCGTCCCCACGTTCCTCAGCATGACCGCCCGCTACACCGTTCCCGAACGCATGCAGATCGCACGGGTTGCCAGCCTGTCCGTTGCCATCGTGCTGGTCTTGTCGGCCCTGGTGGGAGAACCGATCCTGGCCCTGTTTGGCATCACGATCGCTTCTTTCAAGGTGGGCGGAGCCATCCTCATCATGCTGACGGCGATTTCCATGATGCATGCCCTCCCCAGCCGCGAAAGCCAGACGCCGGAAGAAGTGCGGGAGGCCGAGCGCAAGGAAAACATCGCCGT
>JAGWTQ010000091.1 GCA_028868905.1 Betaproteobacteria bacterium | reverse complement strand
GGACACGGGCCTGACCGCCCCCTGCGTGGGGCTGCGCTACTTCAACGTGTACGGCGCGCGTGAACAGCACAAGGGGCGCATGGCGTCGGTGGCGTTCCATTTTTTCAACCAGTACCGCGAACAGGGCCGCATCAAGCTGTTTGAAGGCTGCGACGGCTACGAAAATGGGGAACAGCGGCGCGACTTCGTGTCGGTGGAAGACATCGTCAAGGTCAACCTGTGGTTCCTCGAGCATCCGGAAATATCCGGCATCTTCAACCTGGGTGCGGGACGCAGCCGCACCTTCAACGACATGGCGGTGGCCACCATCAACGCCATCCGCGCCACGCGCGGCGAAGACGAGCTCAGCCTGGAAGACATGAAGGCTTCCAAACTGATCGAATATATTCCCTTTCCCGACGCCTTGAAGGGCAAGTACCAAAGCTACACTGAGGCCGACATGACAAGCCTCCGGGAAGCCGGTTACGACCAACCCTTCCTTGACGTCACCGAAGGCGTAGCCCGCTACGTGGCGCAGATGACGGGGGCGATGATCCGCTGAAAGCGCGCTTTGGCGGTCACCCGGAAGCTGTCATGTCTCCTTGCCGGAGACCGCCATGCCCAACCTGTTTTCCCCGATCCGCCGCTTCCTGTTCGCGCTCCTTGCCCTGTGGCTTTTTGCAGCACCCGCCTGGGCCCTGGTGGACCTCAACACCGCCAGTGAGCAGCAGCTGCGCACCGTAAAAGGCATCGGTCCCGTCAAGGCCCGGGCCATCCTGGCCTACCGGTCCAAGTACGGCAGTTTTCATTCCCTTTCCGACCTGCGAAAAATCAAGGGCTTCGGCGCCAAAACCGTGGCGCGCCTGGCCCCGGGCCTGTCCATATCCGGAAGACCCGCCAGCGCGGCCGGAGCAGCCGCTTCTGCGCCGGCTCCGGCTCCCGCGGGCCCGCGCGGGAGGCACTGACGGTGCGGGAGGGCGCCCATCTGTGCTAGAGTCGGAGCATCATGATCAAAACCATCGAAGAATGCATCGGCGATACGCCGCTCGTCCCGCTGCGGCGCCTGCCCGGCAACACCACCAACCGCATTTACGCCAAGCTGGAAGGGAATAACCCGGCAGGCTCGGTCAAGGACCGGCCGGCCCTGTCCATGGTCAAGCGTGCCGAAGCGCGCGGCGACATCAAGCCGGGCGACACCCTGATCGAAGCCACCAGCGGCAACACCGGTATCGCGCTGGCACTGGCCGCCTCGCTCAAAGGCTACCGCATGGTACTCATCATGCCCGAGCACCTGAGCATCGAACGGCGCCAGACCATGCGGGCCCTGGGCGCGGAAATCGTCCTGGTGCCCAAGGAAGGCGGCATGGAAGCGGCGCGCGACCTGGCGGAAAAGATGCGCGACGCCGGCGAAGGGGTGATCCTGGACCAGTTCAACAACCCGGACAACCCGCTCGCCCATTACGAAACCACAGGCCCTGAAATCTGGCGCGACACCCAGGGCAAAATCACCCACTTCGTGGCCACCATGGGTACCACCGGCACCATCATGGGGGTTTCGCGCTACCTCAAGGAACAGAACCCCGCCATCCAGGTGGTGGGCATCTATCCGGCCGAAGGCGCCAACGTGCCCGGCATCCGCAAATGGCCCGAAGCGTACATGCCCAAAATCTTCGACCGCCGCCTGGTGGACCGCATCCTGGAGGTGCGCCAGGAGGAAGCGGAAGAAACCATGCGCCGTCTGGCCCGTGAAGAGGGCATATTTGCCGGCGTGTCCTCGGGCGGCGGCTGCTGGGGTGCGCTTCAGGTTTCCGCCGGTGCGCACGATGCCGTGATTGTGCACATCGTGTGCGACCGCGGCGACCGCTACCTGTCCACGGGCGTCTATCCTGCATGATTCCGGTGCTGGTCTTCGACATCGAGACCATCCCCGACTGCGACGGGCTCATCCGGCTGAACGACCTCGATCCCGCCACGCCCCATGCGGAAGTGGCGGAGCGGGCTTTTGCCGAACGGCGCGAAAAAACCGGTTCCGATTTCCTGCCCCATTACCTGCAGCGCGTGGTGTCCATTTCCTGCGCCCTGCGCAACCGCGACGGCTTCAAAGTGTGGTCGCTGGGCACGGCCCAGGACACCGAGGCCAGCATCATCCAGCGTTTCTACGACGGCGTGGACAAATACACGCCCCAGCTCGTGTCCTGGAACGGCAAGGGATTCGATGCCCAGGTGCTGCATTATCGTTCCCTGGTGCACGGGCTCACGGCGGCGCGTTACTGGGACACCGGCGAGGACGACCGCGAGTTCAAATGGAACAACTACCTGTCGCGCTACCATCCGCGCCATCTGGACCTCATGGACGTGCTGGCCATGTACAACGCGCGGGCCAATGCGCCGCTGGATGCGCTGGCCAAGCTGATCGGGTTTCCCGGCAAGCTCGGCATGGACGGCAGCGCCGTGTGGACCTCCTACCAGGCCGGGGACATTGAAGGCATCCGGGCCTACTGCGAGACGGATGTGCTCAACACCTATTTGTTGTACACTCGTTTCCAGTTGCTGAGAGGGCAGCTGACTTCCGCCCAGTACCAGGAGGAATTGCAGTTCATCCGCGCCACCGTGGCCAGCCTGGAAGGGCGCCACTGGCAGGAATTCCTGGCGGCCTGGCCGGCCTGACAGGTGCCCAGCTCCATTTCAGGGAGGTTTTCCATGAACATCGGCGCAAACAGCGGTATTTCCCAAAGCCAGCAGGCCACCCAGCATCAGGCCCAGCAGAAGCGCAGCCAGGCGGCGCAGAATCAGAATGCCGCTGCCGCCCAGGAAACTTCTTCGCCGCAGCCACCGCAATCGCATTCCCAGGCGCAGCCCGTGGCGCAATCCCAGCCCCCGGCCAGCAACAACTCCACTCACTCCGGCGCCTCCGGCAGCGGCAACACGCCGCAGCAAGGCAGTGCACCCCAACGTACCCCCCAGCCCAACGACGCGCAATCGGCGCTCGCCCTCATCAACGGCGTGCCCCAGCATCCGCTGCCGCAGCAGAATACGCCGCATGCCTCGTCGCGCACGGGTCAGAACGTCAATGTGACGGTCTGAAGTACAACAAAAACAAAAAAAGGGCCGACCGGGTTTCCCGGCCGGCCCTTTGATTTTCGGGGATCAGCCCAGCAGGCCGGTTACGGCGCTGCGTTCTTCCAGCAGTTCGTCATGGGTGGCCTTGATGCGGGCACGGCTGAAGTCGCTCAGGTCGAGCCCCTGCACGATGCGCACCTGTCCCCCCGAGCAAGTGACGGGGTAACCGAAGATCACGCCTTCCGGAATGCCGTAACTGCCGTCGGAGGGAATGCCCATGGTGACCCAGTCGCCGGAGGGGGTGCCGTGAATCCAGTCGCGGATGTGGTTCATGGCGGCGTTGGCGGCGGAGGCGGCGGACGACAGGCCGCGCGCTTCAATGATGGCGGCACCGCGTTTCTGTACGGTGGGGATGAAGGTGTTTTCCACCCAGGCCTGGTCGTTGATGAGCGAAGCCACGGCCTTGCCGCCCGCTTCAGCCTGGTACAGGTCGGGGTACTGGGTGGCGGAATGGTTGCCCCAGATGATGACCTTGCGCACCGAAGACACTGGTTGGCCCACTTTGGCCGCGATCTGCGACAGGGCGCGGTTATGGTCCAGCCGCATCATGGCTGTGAAATTGGAGGGCTTGAGTCCGGGCGCGTTTTTCATGGCGATCAGGCAGTTGGTGTTGGCGGGGTTGCCCACCACCAGCACTTTCACGTCGCGGCTGGCCACTTCCGACAGGGCGCGCCCCTGTTCCGTGAAAATGGCGCCGTTCATTTCCAGCAGGTCCTTGCGTTCCATGCCCTTGGTGCGCGGGCGGCTGCCCACCAGCAGGGCCACGTCGGCGTCCTTGAAGGCCACGCGCACGTCGTCGGTGACCACCACGCCCTGCAGCAGGGGGAAGGCGCAATCGTCCAGCTCCATCACCACGCCACGCACCACGGGCAGGGAGGGGGTGATGTCAAACAGCTGCAGGATGACGGGCTGGTCAGGGCCCAGCATTTCTCCGCTGGCGATGCGGAACAGCAGGCTGTAGCCGATTTGTCCGCCGGAGCCGGTGACGGCAACACGCATGGGTTTTTTCATGAATCGATTCTCCTGTTCAATAGTCGTTCAAGCGGACATGAGGTCGCGCAACACATAGGGCAGGATGCCGCCATGCCGGTAGTAATCCACTTCGATGGGGGTGTCGATGCGCAG
>JAGWTQ010000090.1 GCA_028868905.1 Betaproteobacteria bacterium | reverse complement strand
CCTTCGGCCGTGTCCTGCATGCGCGGCGTCAGTCCGGGAAACCCGCAGTCCCACGGCGGCACGCGCGACAGCCGTCCGTGGTAGCGCCAGCGCACCAGCAGAAAGGCCGCGGCCACGCAGGCCGCCACCACCAGCAGGAACAGCACCGGCCCGTAGCTGGCCCGTTCGATGTCCCCCGGCACCAGCAGCCAGGAATGTCCGGCGGTGTTGAGGGATTCGCCCAGCAGCGGCCGGGTCACGGCGTTGGTGAGCAGCAGCATTTGCACCGGGAAGAGCCCCAGCAGCAGGCACAGGGCGCCCAGCCAAAGCATGCCGGCGCGTTCCCACCAGCCGGCGTCATGGGCCTGGGCGAGCTTCTCCTCGCGCGGCTGTCCCAGGAAAATCACGCCAAAAAACTTCACCATGGTGTAGCCCGCCAGCGCCGCCACCAGAGCGATCAGAGCCGCCACCACGGGCACCAGCATGTTAAGGAAGGCGTTGGGCAGGCCGGGCGTGAACAGGAAGCTTTGCAGCAGCAACCATTCCGACACGAAGCCGCCCAGGGGCGGCAGGCCGGCGCTGGCGAGCGTGCCCAGCAGCGTGATCCAGGCCACCCAGGGCATGAAGCGGATGAGCCCGCCCAGCTTGCCCAGGCTGCGCTCGCGCGTGGCGTGCAGCACGGCGCCGGTGGCCACGAACAGCAGGCTCTTGAAAGCGGCATGGCTGGCCGTGTGGTAGAGCGTTGCGGTGAAGGCCAGCGCCGCCATGGGGCGCATGCCATAGGCCTGGAACAGCGCGGCCAGTCCCAGGCCGGCGAAAATGAGGCCCAGGTTTTCGATGGAGGAATAGGCCAGCAGCCGTTTCATGTCCACCTGCACGGCGGCGAACACCACGCCCAGCAGGGCGCTGCCCAGCCCCAGCGCCAGCAGCAGCACGCCCCACCACCATTGCGGCGTGTGCAGGAAATCGAACGTGACGCGTGCCAGGCCGTACACCGCGGTTTTGAGCATGACGCCGCTCAGCAACGCCGACACCGGGGAAGGGGCGGCCGGATGGGCTTCCGGCAGCCACACGTGGAGGGGCAGCAGGCCGCCTTTGGCGCCAAATCCGAACAGGGCCAGCAGGAAGGCGAGCGAGGCGGCAAAAGGAGAAAGCTGCTGGGCGCGCAGATTGGCGAAGGTGTAATCCCCGCTGCCGGCCTGCAGCACGCCAAAGCACAGCAGGATGGCAATGGCGCCCACGTGCGCCATGAGCAGGTACAGATAGCCGGCGCGGCGGATTTCGCCCAGGCGGTGGTTGGCGATCACGAGGAAGAAAGAGGACAGCGCCATGGTTTCCCACATCACCATGAACACGTAGGCGTCGTCCGCCAGCAGCACCAGCGCCATGCTGGCCAGGAACACGTGGTATTCCAGGCACAGCAGGCCGGGCGGCGTGCCTTCGCCGCGCCGGAAATAGCCGGCCGCAAAGACCGAGACGCCGGCGCCGGCCAGTCCCAGCACGAGCAGGAAGAAGGCGGACAGGCTGTCCAGGCGCAAATGAAAAGGCAGGGTGGGCAGGCCGAGCGGCAGGGTCAGGGTTTGCGGCGGGCTGGCCAGGGCCCAGGCGGCGCCGGCGGCCAGCAGCAGGGCGGCCAGTCCCCCCAGGGGAAACAGCAGGCGGGCCACCAGGGCCAGGCGGCGCAAGGCCAACACCCCGGCCATCCCAATCAGGAGCCAGGCGGCGATGGCCGACAGGATGCAGTCCAGAGGCATTGTTTTACGGAAGAAAAGGCTTCTGCCGATGTTGCATAGTGTGTAAACTACATTGGACTTGATGGTTGTTGCAATGTAAATTTGATTAACATGTCATTTTTCGACTCGTTTTTTGCCCTATGGAAAACCGGACTGCCCGTTTGACCCTGCTGATCGATCCGAGCAAGAAACGCATTTTCGAGGAAATCTGCGCGAGCCAGGACCTTACGCCGTCCCAGGTGGTGCGTCGGCTGATACGCCAGTACATCCTGGAACATGCCCAGGGGCGCGAATTGCCCGAATGGTTGCGCAACCGGTCCTCCGCCGAGCGCGATTCGCGGTGAGCTTCGTGGATGACGACCAGCGCTTCATGCGCGAAGCGCTTGAAGAGGCGCGTCGTGCCGCCGCCGCTGGCGAAGTGCCGGTGGGCGCGGTGGTGGTGCGCGACGGGGAGGTGGTGGCGCGCGGCGCGAATGCCCCGCTGGGCCAGTGTGATCCCACCGCCCACGCCGAAATCATGGCGCTGCGCGAAGCGGCCCGGGTGCTGGGCAACTACCGGCTGCCCGAGTGCACGCTGTATGTGACGCTCGAACCCTGCGTCATGTGTGCCGGCGCCCTCCAGCATGCGCGCGTGGCACGCGTGGTGTTTGGCGCGCCCGACCCCAAAACCGGCGCTTGCGGCAGCGTGGTGGACCTGTTTGCCGAACTCCGTCTCAATCACCATGCCACCGTCAGCGGCGGCGTGTGCGCGGAGGAAAGCGCGGCGCTCCTGCGCGCATTTTTTGCCGAGCGACGCTGAAGCGCGAGCGCGCGCATCGGGTAGAATGGCGGCATGACCGCCGCTGCTGCAAACCCCTTCGTTCACCTGCGACTGCACTCCGAATTCTCGATCACGGATGGCATCGTCCGCATCGATGATGCCGTGGCGCAGGCGGTTGAGGACGGCATGGGGGCGCTGGCCCTGACCGACCTCAACAACCTGTTCGGACTCATCCGTTTCTACACGACGGCACGCTCCAACGGCATCAAGCCCATCGCGGGCTGCGACGTGTGGATTGCGGCGGAAGAAAACTGCCCGGCCTTTCGCGTGCTGCTGCTGGCACGCAACCACGAAGGCTACCTGGCCCTGTGCCGCCTGCTGTCGCGCGCCTGGCGCACGGGGCAGGAGCGGGGCGTGGCGACCATCCGGCGCGACTGGCTGGAAGCCGAAGGCGCCCACCTTATCGTGCTGTCGGGTGCCGCCCAGGGCGATGTGGGGCTGGCGCTCGCCGCCGGCAACCTGGCGCTCGCCCAGACGCGCGCGCGCCACTGGAACGCAGCTTTCCCCGACGCCTATTACCTGGAACTGCAGCGCACCGGCGCGCCCGGCCAGGAAGCCCAGGTGCAGGCCACGCTGCACCTGGCGGCCGAGCTGGACATTCCGGTGGTGGCCACCCATCCCATCCAGTTCCTGCGTCCGGACGACTTCAAGGCGCACGAAGCGCGCGTGTGCATCGCCGGCGGTTACCTGCTGGCCGATCCGCGCCGTCCCAAAACCTTCACCCGGGAACAGTATTTCAAGACGGGCGAGGAAATGGCCACCCTCTTTGCCGACGTGCCCGAAGCGTTGCAGAACGCGGTGGAAATCGCCAAGCGCTGCAACCTCGAACTGACCCTGGGCAAGCCGCGCCTGCCGGACTTCCCCACGCCGCCGGGCGTGACGTTGGACGACTACATGGTGAGCCTGGCCCGCGAAGGCCTGGCTTCCCGCCTGGAGCGCCTGTATCCCGATCCCGAGCTGCGCCGCCACGAACAGGGCACCTACCAGGCGCGCCTCGATTTCGAATGCCAGACCATCATCCAGATGGGGTTTTCCGGCTACTTCCTGATCGTGGCGGACTTCATCAATTGGGCCAAGCAGCATGACGTGCCGGTGGGTCCGGGGCGGGGCTCGGGCGCGGGTTCGCTGGTGGCCTATTGCCTGGGTATCACCGACCTCGATCCCTTGCGCTACGACCTGCTGTTTGAACGCTTCCTCAACCCCGAACGGGTGTCCATGCCAGACTTCGACGTGGACTTTTGCCAGGACGGGCGCGACCGCGTGATCGAATACGTGCGCGAAAATTACGGCGCCGACTCCGTCTCGCAGATCGTCACTTTCGGCACCATGGCGGCCAAGGCGGTGATCCGCGATGTGGGCCGCGTGCTGGACCTGCCCTACAACTTCGTGGACCAGCTGGCCAAGCTGGTGCCTTTCGAAATCGGCATGACGCTGGCCAAGGCGCGCGAGCAGGAACCGCAGATCAACCAGCGCGCCGAGTCCGAAGAGGAAGTGGCGGAGCTGCTCGCGCTGGCGGAAAAGCTGGAAGGCATCACGCGCACGGTGGGCATGCACGCGGGCGGGGTGCTGATCGCGCCCGGCCAGCTCACGGATTTCACGCCCCTGTACTGCCAGGACGGCTCGGAAGCGGTGGTGAGCCAGTTCGACAAGGACGACGTGGAAAAAGTGGGCCTGGTGAAGTTCGACTTCCTGGGGCTGCGCACGCTCACCATCCTGGAC
>JAGWTQ010000035.1 GCA_028868905.1 Betaproteobacteria bacterium | reverse complement strand
GCCCAGTCGCCATGGGCTTCCGGATGGCCCAGCAGGGCACCGGAATTGCACAGGCTGGTTTCCATGGGCGGCAATTCCTGCTGCGCCTGGTGAAAGCGGCGCAGGGGGTCGTCCAGCACGCCCGGGGCCGCCGCGTCGGCGTTGGCGAAATGCGTCATGAGGGTGATGGCGGAAACCCGCCCGCTGCGCTTCAGGGCTTCAAAAGCCTGGAGCAGGGTTTCCGGCATGAATCCGAGGCGATGCATGCCGGTATCGAGCTTGAGCCAAGCCGGAATGGTTGTTCCCGAAGGAAGCTGCTGCAGGGCATCGATTTGCCAGAAATCGTGAATCACCGGCGTCAGGCGGTGCGAGACGACGGCTTCCATTTCATCCGCCCCGAAAATCCCTTCCAGCAGAACGATGCGATGCTCTACCCCGGCCTCGCGCAGCCGCAGCGCTTCCTGCACGGAAGCCACGGCAAAGCCGTCGGCAAACGGGGCGAGCGCCTGCGCGCAGGCCACGTCGCCATGACCGTAGGCGTTGGCTTTGACCACGGCCAGCACGCGACCGCCGTGCAACTGGCGGGCAAGATGGAAATTGTGGACCAGCCGATCGAGGTGGATGTGAATGCAGGTGGGACGGGTCATTACCGTTCGGTTCGATCGCTGGAAGCGGATGGGACGATGTTTGAAATACGCGCCATAATATCGCTTTTTTGCCGGCCATGGCTCTTTTCATGACCCCGCTTCCCGCTTTCCGGGCCCCCTGGTGGCTCACACACCGCCACGCGCAAACCCTGTATGGCGCGCTGGCCGCCCCCACCCCCAATCCGGCCTGGATACGCGAACGCTGGAGCACGCCTGACGGGGATTTCATCGACGTGGACCTGCTGCAGGGACGGCCGCAAGCGCCGCTGCTGACCCTTTTTCACGGTCTGGAAGGCAGCACCGGGTCGCGTTACCTGCGGGCCCTCGGCTGGGCTGCCGCCGCCTGCGGCTGGCATGTGCTGGCGCCCAACCTCCGGAGCTGCAGCGGCGAAATGAACCTGAAGGCGCGCATCTACCACGCCGGAGACAGCGCGGAAATCCAGTGGATCCTTGCCCGTGGCCGCGAGCGCCATCCCGCCGCGCCACGCTTTGCTGCCGGCGTTTCCCTGGGCGGCAACATGCTGCTCAAATGGCTGGGGGAACAGGGAACGGAGGCCCGCATGCTGGTCGATCGGGCTGCCACCATCGGCACCCCCTTCAACCTGCGCCTCGTCGCGGAAAACCTCTCCCGCGGGTTCAACCGGGTCTATACCCGCCATTTCCTCTCGACCCTGAAACCCAAGGCCGAAGCCAAGGCGCGACAATTTCCCGGGCTGTTCGACCTGGCGGGCACGCTTCGGGCCCGCACCATGCGCGAATTCGACGACCACTTCATGGCCCCGGTTCACGGCTTTGCCGATGCCCATGACTACTGGGCCCGTTGCAGCAGCGGACCATGGCTTGGCCGCATCGACGTGCCCACCCTGTTGCTCAACGCCCTCGACGACCCGTTCGTTCCACACGAGGCGCTGCCCGGCCCGGCAGACTGCAGCCCTGCCATCGTGACGGATTTCCCGGACCATGGCGGCCACGTGGGGTTTGTATCAGGGAACTTTCCCGGGCACCTGCGCTGGATGCCCGGGCGTCTTCTGGACTTTTTCAGCGCGCCGGCCGGAACTTCACTTGCAGCGCCGGATCGTTCAGAATGGTTACCTGCGATTGTCCCCTGACCTGTCCATGCCCCCGACATCTCCATGCAAAGTGCGTTCATGACCCATAAAAACACGAATCTTCGAACTTCCGCCTCCCGCGTTCGTTTCCCCCAGGCCATCGCCGCCTTCGGTTTTCTGCCCATGCTTCCTCTCCCGGCTGCGGCCGGTGACGATTACATCGTTTATTCGCCGCGCGTGACCCAGGGCGAATACGAGGTTGAAATGCGCGGATTCAATACCCGTGATGCCGACCCGGCCCTCGACCGAACCGGCATTTTCGGCGTGGCCCTTGCCTACAGCCCGCTCAGTTGGTGGAAAACAGAGCTCTACACCGGTCCCGTCAACTACGGCCCCGTTACCGGAACCCACGTGGGCGGTGTGGAATGGGAAAACTTTTTCCAGTTCACCAAAACCAACGAATACTGGGCCGACGTGGGCATGCTGGTCGCCTACGTGCGCAACACGCCCAACCAGATTTCCAACTCGGTGGAAGTGGGCCCCCTGATCGAAAAGGAGACGGAAACCACGCACCAGAAGCTCAACCTGATCTGGGAAAAGGTGGTGGGCATGGACCTGGTGGGCAAGTTCAATTTCCGCGCCACCTACATGGCCGGCTACAAGCTTGAAGATGCATTCGTGCCCGGCATCGAAGCCTACTATCGGCCGGCAGACAATTCCAATCAGCTCGGGCCCGGTTTTTCCGGCGAGGTTCACGTGGCGCATGAAAAAACCCTGGAATACAGCGCCGCCTTCCTGTACGGATTGAACCAGGGAGCCCCGGCGCACACGCTGGTCTTGCGCCTCTCATCCGTCTTCTGATTACAGGAACCCATTCATGACCCCCCTCCCCCCACGAGAAATTTTCAAAGCCTATGACATCCGGGGCATCGTCGACCGCACCCTCACCACGGAGGGCGTTGCGGCAATCGGCCAGGCCATCGGTTCAGAAGCCCTTGCACGCGGCCTTTCCGTGATTGCGATCGGACGCGATGGACGACTTTCAGGGCCCTTCCTGAGCCAGGCGCTTGCCGAAGGCATCCGCCGCAGCGGCGTGGACGTGCTCGACGTGGGGATGGTCACCACCCCCATGCTCTATTTCGCGGCCCACGAGCTGGCCGCCTCCTCGGGTGTCATGGTGACCGGGTCACACAACCCGCCGGAATACAACGGTCTCAAAATGGTCCTGGGCGGAGACACCCTTTCCGGCGAATCCATCCTGGCTTTGCATGAACGCCTGCAAGCGGGCCGGCTGAGCCAAGGCAGCGGCGGCTATCGCCAGGCCGACGTGGCGGAACGCTACATCGAGCGCGTGACAACCGGCGTTTCGCTGGCCCGCCCCATGCGCGTGGTGATCGATTGCGGCAACGGCATCCCCGGCCGCTTCGCCCCGACGCTCTTCCGCAGGCTGGGTTGCTCCGTTACCGAACTGTTCTGCGAGGTGGACGGACATTTTCCCAACCACCATCCCGACCCTTCCCAGCCCGAAAACCTGAAGGATCTCCAGGCCGCGCTGGCCACGGGCGCCGGAGAAATCGGACTGGCTTTCGACGGCGACGGCGACCGGCTGGGAGTGGTGACGCGTGACGGACAGATCATTTTTCCCGACCGCCAGCTCATGCTGTTTGCCGCAGACGTCCTGTCCCGCAATCCGGGGGCCGAAATCATTTTCGACGTGAAATGCACGCGCAACCTGTTCCCCTGGATCCATGAGCGCGGCGGCAAGGCCACACTGTGGAAAACTGGCCACTCCCTGATCAAGGCCAAAATGAAGGAAACCGGCGCCCTGCTGGCCGGAGAAATGAGCGGCCACACGTTCTTCAAGGAACGCTGGTACGGCTTTGACGACGGACTTTACGCGGGAGCCCGCCTGCTTGAAATCTTGAGCCGGGTATCCGATGTGGACCGGACGCTGCGTGAGCTGCCTGATGCCGTCACGACGCCTGAATTGCAGATCCGGTTAAGCGAAGGGGAAAACTTTTCCATCATTGCCCAGTTGCAGCAGTCCGGGCAATTTCCCGGAGCCCGGGACATCATCACCCTGGATGGCGTGCGCGTCGAATATGCCGACGGTTTCGGGCTGGCGCGATCAAGCAACACCACGCCGGTGATCGTCCTGCGCTTTGAAGCGGACAATGCCGAAACGCTGGCACGCATCCAGCGCGATTTCAAGCAACAGATCCAGAAAATAAAACCCGACGCGCAATTTCCCTACTGAGCACGGGAGGTGATCAGGCACACCGCCTGCGCCGCGATCCCTTCCCCCCGCCCGGAAAACCCCAGGCGTTCGGTGGTGGTGGCCTTGACGTTGACGGCCGATGGCGGCAAGTCCAGGTCGGCAGCGATATTTGCCACCATGGCGGAGATATGCGGCGCCATGCGCGGCGCCTGGGCAATGATGGTGGCGTCCACGTTCACCGGCACAAAACCGGCTTCCCGGACGCGACGCATCACTTCACGCAGCAGCACCCGGCTGTCTGCGCCCCGGTAGGCCGGGTTGCTGTCCGGAAAGTGGCGCCCGATATCCCCCAGTGCCGCAGCCCCCAGCAGGGCATCGCACACGGCATGCAGGAGGACATCCGCATCCGAATGTCCCTCCAGGCCGAGCGGATGGGGAATGTCCACCCCGCCGATGATCAGCTTGCGCCCGGCCACCAGCGCATGCACATCAAACCCCTGCCCAATCCTCACGCTGCCCCCTCCCGTACGTCAATCCGGCTGTCGAGCACCCATCGGGCATAAAGCAGGTCTTCGGGATAGGTGACCTTGATGTTGGCCGGGTCGCCCTGCACCAGCCGGGGTGCCTGGCCCAGCGCTTCCACGGCCGCCGATTCGTCGGTGGGCGTTGTTGCCCCCTGCAAGGCCTGCTGCAGAATGCCGAAACGGAACATCTGGGGTGTCTGTGCGGCCCACAAGCCGCTGCGATCCACGGTTTTGCGCACCCGGCCGTCTGCGCCCGACAGTTTCAGGGTATCGGCCACAGGAACCGCCAGCAAGCCGCCGACCGGATCGTTCCACAACGTATCGAGCAAGCGCGACAGTGCGGCGCGTGAAAGACAGGGACGGGCGGCATCGTGTACCAGAATCCAGTCATCCGCTCTCAGGGTGGGAGACAACCGATCGAGTGCCTGCCGCACCGTGTCGGCTCGGCTGGGACCGGCACAAGGCATGACGGTCACGCGCCCCTGCCATGGACTGCAATCCAGGAATGCCGCGTATTCCGGGCTCACGATCACATGGATGGCCTGGATGCGGTCATCCTGCAACAGTGCGTGAATGGAATGAACCAGCAACGGCTGACCGAGAAGCACGGTAAACTGCTTGGGGCACTCGGTGCCAAAACGGGATCCGGTGCCGCCAGCCGGTAAAATAGCAATGCAACGCCCCATCTTCAACAACCCTGATCGATCAGACACGGATGGTAACACAGCGATCACCCCGCACTGTCGGCCACCTCCTGCTGAACCTGTTCCTCGATCGCCCGGAACGGGCCTTCGTGACACTGCTCGCGCTGCTGGTGGCCATCGTGCTGTGGTCCTATTTCCGGACTGCAGGTCGGGACGGCGCCATCATCCTGTCGGAAGCCCCCATCCTCGCTCCCGTCAGCAATCTTGAATCCATGACGGAGCTCGTGGTGGCCACGCGCCTGGGCCCCACCACCTACCTCACGCAACCTGACGGACGCACGGTCGGGCTGGAACATGACCTCGCGCTCAAGTTCGGCGAATACCTGGGGAAACCGGTGCGATTCCTGGTGCTGGACAACCTCGACCAGGTTCTCAAAGCCGTCAGCACCCAGCGCGCGCACCTGGCGGCGGCAGCGGTGCACGTGTCGCCCCAACTGGCCCAGCGTTTCGAATTCACCGTGCCCTACCAGCAAAGCCGCCCCCAGATCGTGTTCAACGCGACAACGACGCCCGCCCCGCAAAATGCGGCCGACCTGGTGGGCAAACGCCTTGGGGTAGTGCCAGATCCGGTGCATCTGGCCATTCTGGAAAAGTTGCGCACCCAGTACCCGGGTCTGACCTGGAAAGCGTTTCCGCGCGGCGATGTGGACCTTGACCTGCTGCAACAGGTGTTTGAAGGCAGAACCCAGTACGCCCTGAGCGATTCGAACACGGTGTCGATCGCACAAAACTATTACCCCGACCTGGGCGTGGCTTTCGACGTGGGACCCAGCGAACCCATTGCCTGGGCTTTTCCGAAAAACACTGAAGATCCGCTGGTGCAGGCGGCGCGGAATTTTTTCGGGACCCTCAACCGTTCCGGCGGCCTGGCCCGCATGGTGGAGCTCTACTACGGGCACATCAATGCGCTCGATCATGAAGACTCGAGTGCCTTTCTCCAAAAGATGGTGTCGCGGCTGCCGCACTTTTCGCCCGTCTTCAAGCGTGCCCAGGAAATCACCACCCTGGACTGGCGCCTGATTGCCGCCATGGCCTACCAGGAATCCCAGTGGGACAACGAGGCGGTTTCCCCCACCGGCGTGCGCGGCATCATGATGCTGACGGCCGATACGGCAGACCGTCTGCACGTTTCGAATCGCCTCGACCCCAAGGAGGCCATACCGGCCGCGGCGCGTTACCTGCAACAGCTGCGGGAAATGATTCCGGTCCGGGTGCCCGAACCGGATCGCACCTGGATGGCGCTGGCGTCCTACAACGTCGGCTTTGCGCACCTTGAAGATGCCCGCATTCTGGCCCAGCGCAACCGGCTCAATCCGGATTCATGGAGCGACGTGAAACGGATGTTGCCGCTGCTCAGCACGCCCGAGGTGTACAACACCACGCGGGCCGGCTTTGCCCGGGGCGGAGAGCCGGTGATTTTTGTGGAAAACGTGCGCAGCTACTACGATATCCTGGCACGCTTCGAAAAGCCCTATCGTCCCCTGGGAAAAACCGCTGCCGGCCTGGCGCAGATCGGAAGCCCTTAAGCGCGCCGTCCGATGGCAGTTTTTCCGCCCATGTAAGGCTGCAAGGCCTTGGGCAGGGCCACGCTGCCGTCCGCCTGCTGGAAATTTTCCAGGATGGCGACCAGCGCCCGGCCCACGGCGATTCCGGAACCGTTGAGGGTGTGCACGAGTTCCGTCTTGCCGGTCTTGCTGTTGCGGAAGCGGGCCTGCATGCGCCGCGCCTGGAAGCTTTCACAGTTGCTGCAGGAAGAAATTTCGCGGTAGGTATTCTGCGCAGGCAGCCAGACTTCGATGTCGTAGGTCTTGCTGGACCCCGCCCCCATGTCTCCCGTGCACAGCACGATCACGCGATAAGGCAGTTCCAGAAGCTGCAAAATACGCTCAGCGTGACCGGTCAGCTCTTCCAGCGCTTCGTAGGAATGTTCCGGATGGACGACCTGCACCAGCTCCACCTTGTCGAATTGGTGCTGACGGATCAGGCCGCGCACATCCTTGCCGTAGGAGCCGGCTTCGGAACGAAAACACGGGGTATGCGCAGTCATCCGCAGGGGCAGATCTTCTTCCTTGAGGATCTCGTCCCGCACCACGTTCGTCAACGGCACTTCAGCCGTGGGAATCAGGTAATGCCGTCCCTGATCGCCACGCGGCACGGCAAAAAGGTCCGCCTCGAATTTTGGAAGCTGGCCCGTTCCACGCAGCGTTTCCGCGTTCACCATGTACGGAACGTACATTTCGGTATAGCCGTGGTCCCGGGTATGGGTGTCCAGCATCAGCTGGGACAGCGCACGGTGCAGCTGGGACAGCTCGCCCTTGAGCAGCGAGAAGCGCGCGCCGGACAACTTGCTCGCGGTTTCGAAATCCAGCAGTCCCAACCCTTCCCCCACATCCACATGGTCCCGGACAGGGAAGTCGAAGCTCCGGGGCGTCCCCACGCGGCGCACTTCGACGTTGTCCTTTTCGGATTTGCCCACGGGGACAGAAGCATTCGGCAGGTTCGGCAATTCGAGCAGAAGGGACTCCATGCGCGCCTGGATTTCCTGCAGCTGCGTTTCATGGGCCTTCAGCATCTCGTTGATCCGGGCCACATCTTCCATCAGGGCACTGCTGTCTTCGCCACGGGCTTTCACCTGGCCGATGGCCTTGGAGGCCTGGTTGCGTTCGGCCTGCAGGGATTGGGTGCGCACCTGGGCCGCCTTGCGCTCCTCTTCCAGGGCACGGAACCCCGCCGCATCAAAAACGTAACCCCGGGTGGCCAGGCGCGTGACCACCTGATCCAGGTCCGTGCGCAGCAATTGTATGTCCAGCATGATGGTGATCCTCTACCGCGTTCAAATCCAGTTCTAAAGAGACGTGGGACGCCTTTCCAGCAACGCCTGGGCCAGCGTGCCGCTGTCCACGTATTCCAGCTCGCCGCCCACGGGTACGCCCCGTGCGATGCGCGTCACCTTCAGGCCGCGCTGCCGCAGCAGTTCCCCGACCGCGTGGGCAGTGGCTTCGCCCTCGGCCGTGAAATTGGTGGCCAGAATCACCTCTTCGGTGATGCCGTCGCCCGCCCGTTCCAGCAGCCGCTGCATGCCGATTTCGTGCGGCCCGATGCCTTCCAGCGGAGACAAGCGGCCCATCAGGACAAAGTATAGTCCCTGGTAGGCTCGGGTGAGCTCCATCATGAGAAGGTCAGCCGGAGTTTCAATGACGCACAGCAGGCGCGGATCGCGCTCGCCCGTGGCGCACAGATCGCAGAGTTCCGTTTCGGAGAAGTTGTTGCATTGAACGCAGTGGCGAATGGCTCCCAGCGCCTCGGACAATGCGCCCGCCAGACGCCCTGCCCCGTCCCGGTCCCGCTGCAGCAGGTGAAAGGCCATGCGTTGCGCAGACTTGGGGCCGACTCCGGGAAGGCATCGGAGCGCTTCGATCAGCGCATCCAGTCGGGTCAGGGGCTTCACAACAGAAAATTCAGAAGGGCAGCTTCATGCCGGGGGGCAACCCCATGCCGCTGGTGAAACCGGCCATGCGTTCCTGCGTGGCGGATTCGATCTGCTGATGCAGGTCCTTGAAAGCCACCACGAGCAGGTCTTCCAGCATGTCCTTGTCGTCCATCAGGGAAGCGTCGATGCTCACCCGCTTCACCTCGTGGTCGCAGGTGGCACTGATTTTCACCATGCCGGAACCGGCCTGCCCTTCCACTTCGCGCTGCGCGAGTTCCGCCTGGGCGCGCCGCATGTTTTCCTGCATTTGCTGGGCCTGTTTCATGAGCCCTGCCAACCCGCCTTTCATCATCGTGCTTCTCCCTGATCCTGCCCATCGGGCTTTATGGTGGATTCTACCAGTTTGCCCCCCAGGGATTCCGTCACCGCCCGCACAAACGGGTCATTTTTGATGGACGCTTCTGCTTCGCGCTGGCGGACAGCCTGCTGCTTGTACTCCACGGCAGCAAGACTCTGCCCGCTGGCTTCGCCGGTTTCGACCGACAGGCGAATGTCCGCATCCAGAATTGCTTCCAGCGCCGTGCGAAGCTTTTCCTTGTAAGGCAGCAAATGCCTGTGCTCGGCATCGAGCAGCAGGTGGAGGGTTCCGTCGGCATACCGGACCATTTCCGAGTGACGCGCCAGTTCGTGGGCCATGCCGGCACCGGCCAGCCGTTGTGCAAGGCCCGACCAATCGTCGATGGCCGGCGGCGGCCCCTTGCTGGCCACCGTGACCGGGGACGGGGGCGGGGCAGGAGACGGAGACGGAGACGGAGCCGCAGGAGCCTGAGGCGGGGTTACCCGTTCATGACGGGGGGCAACTGCCTTTTCGGCCGCTTTTGGCGCAGGACTCCGGGTTGTGGAACGTTCGCCGGATGCCTGCTCCGCTGCAGGCGGCGCCGCGCCGGGTTGAAATGCCAGCATGCGCAGCAGGGCCATGCGAAAACCGGCGCTTTCGTCAGGCGCCAGCGACAAGTCGCGGCGGCTTTGAATCGCAATCTGATAAAGCAGCTGGAGCGTGGCGTCATCCCAATGCGGCGCCAGCTCCGCCAGGGCAGGTTCCGCCGCGGCGAATTCGCTGTCGGGGATGGCGCGCATGAGTGCCAGTTCATGCAGCATGAGCGCAAGTTCCTGCAGCGCACGCTCGAAGGAAATGCCGCGTTCGGCCATGTCCTGCACCAGGCGCATCAGCCCCGGCCCGTCCTTGCGGACCAGGCTTTGAAGCACGTCCAGCAAGGCCTGGCGTTCGATGGTACCCAGCATGTCGCCCACTTCGGCTGTGCGCACCTGCCCTCCCCCGAAAGCCACTGCCTGGTCGAGCAGGCTCAGGCTGTCGCGCATGCTGCCCTGGGCCGCCTGCGCCAGCAGGGAGAGCGCCGGAACTTCGAAGGAAACCTTTTCCTGTTCCAGGATATGGGCCAGCCGGCTGGCGATCAGTTCCTGCGGCATGGGCCTGAGGCTGAACTGCAGGCAGCGGGACAGCACGGTCACCGGAACTTTCTGGGGATCGGTGGTGGCCAGGATGAACTTGACGTGCTCCGGCGGTTCTTCCAGGGTTTTCAGCATGGAGTTGAACGCGGAGCGTGACAGCATGTGGACTTCGTCGATGATATAGACCTTGTAGCGGCCACTCACCGGCATGTACTGCGCATTGTCCAGCAGTTCGCGCATTTCCTCGACTTTGGTGTTGGTGGCGGCATCCACTTCCAGCATGTCGGGGAAACGGCCGCTGTCGATGTCGCGGCAGGTGGCGCAGGTCCCGCAGGGCTCCGCCGTAAGCCCGGTTTCACAGTTGAGGCATTTCGCCAGAATGCGGGCGATCGTGGTTTTTCCCACGCCGCGCGTTCCCGTGAATAGATAGGCGTGATGCAGGCGCCCGCTTTCCAGGGCATTGCGCAGCGCCCGCACCACATGTTCCTGACCCACCAGCTCCGAAAAAGAGCGGGGGCGCCATTTGCGGGCCAGCGCCTGGGATGCGGTCATGGCAGGCGTAGCCTCTTCAATACCAGTGGCTCAGGCGGATCTGGTAGAAATTGATGCCCGGGTTGGGGTTCTGCAAGCCGGCGTTGGACAGGTGCTGCAGGCGGGCCATGAGATCCCAGTCATGGTGTTCGCCAAAGGAAACCCCGGCCCCCACATGATCGCCAAACTGGAAATGGGTGCTCATGTCGCGCCCCGTGTAGATTTGGTGGTCGCTGATGTAATGCACGCCGACGGCCGCTTCCAGAAAGGGCGATATCGGCGACAGGGCGCCGGAAGGACGCAGGCGCCAAACCGGAGTGAGGCCGAAATCGGTCACGTCATGGTTGCCGCCCGCCGAATTGTGGGGGCTCCAGCGTCCCAGGCTGACATCCCAGTATCCGCTCAGGAACCAGGGGCTGTTCGTAAACCAGCGGGCATCCCACGCGCGCGACCAGGACAGGCGCGCCATGTCCGTGTGGTAACCGTAGCCCGCCTCGACCGAAACGGCATCCAAGGCCCAAGCTGTTGTCGCAAAAGGAATGCAGAGAAGAAGACAGGCGAAATGCAGACGTCGTGTCATCGTTATATATCCAAGAGTGGTCGCTCATGACGCTTAAAAATAGGGTGGCGAGCCCAACCCCCGGCACTTGCAGGACGTAGCTGTGGCTGCTTCCTTCCGGACCTGACCAGGTTCACTACACTGCAATGCGGGGAGGCCCGCCAGACTGTGAGGATGCTGGAAATTGTGCCGGAATTCAAGCGTTTCTTACTGGGCAGTCCATCCCCCGTCGATGCTGAGGCTCGCGCCACGGATCTGGTTGGCCGCAGCCGAGCAAAGAAATACGGCCAGGCCGCCGATTTCTTCGGGAGTCGTAAACTCGCCGGAAGGCTGTTTTTCCGAAAGCAGCCGCTGCTTGGCCAGGAGTGGGGATAGCCCCTCCTGCGCGGCGAGCACGTCGATCTGTTTCTGGACAAGGGGGGTCAGCACCCAGCCGGGGCAAATGGCGTTGCAGGTGATGCCGCTTTGCGCGGTTTCCAGCGCCGTCACCTTGGTCAGGCCCACGATGCCGTGCTTGGCCGCCACATAGGCCGCCTTGTGGACGGAAGCCACCAGCCCGTGCGCAGACGCGATGTTGATGATCCGGCCCCACCCCCGTTCCCGCATCAGCGGCAGCGCCTTTTGCGTGCTGTGAAACGCGGCCGAAAGGTTGACGGCAATGACGGCGTTCCAGCGATCTTCGGGAAAGGTTTCGAGCGGGGCCACGTGCTGGATCCCCGCATTGTTGACCAGAATGTCGACACTCCCCCAGCGGCGGGCTGCGGCATCGACCAGGTCGGCGATTTCGTCCGGCCGTTGCATGTCGGCGCCGTGGTAACCGACTTCCGCGCCGCTTTCCCGGGCCAGGTCCGCGCGCAATGCTTCGATCTCCCGGGCATCGCCAAACCCGTTGAGCATGACGTTGGCACCGGACTGGGCCAGCGCCCGGGCAATGCCCAGGCCAATTCCGCTGGTCGATCCCGTGACGATGGCCGTTTTGCCTTTCAGCATGGCGTTTCCTTGTGTTGGTTTCCCGGAAAGTGTGCGACGTCCGTTGCCAGGCCCGCCCCTAATCGGTCAGGTCCAGCAAGTGCCCCAGCCGTTCCTGCTTGGCTTTGAGATAACGCAGGGATTCCTCATGCGGCTTGATCAGCAGGGGAACCCGTTCCACCACCCGCAGCGTGCCCTGCTCCAGCTGGGCCACTTTTTCGGGGTTGTTGGTCATCAGCCGGATCGTGGTCAG
This sequence comes from Betaproteobacteria bacterium, assembly GCA_028868905.1. Classification (GTDB taxonomy): domain Bacteria; phylum Pseudomonadota; class Gammaproteobacteria; order Burkholderiales; family Ferrovaceae; genus JAKBAT01. The sequence goes on along the minus strand of JAGWTQ010000035.1, from coordinate 7,732 downwards.
TCCGAGTTTTTCCAGAATGGCCGCTGCAGCGGCGTAGGTGCGGGCATCGATGGGAAGCCCCAGGTGCAGGTTGGCATCCACCGTGTCGAGCCCCCGGTCCTGCAACTGGTAAGCGGCCAGCTTGCTGGTCAGGCCGATGCCGCGCCCTTCATGCCCGCGCAGATAAACCAGCACGCCGCGCCCTTCGCGCGCAATCAGGTCCAGCGCCAGATGCAGCTGCGGTCCGCAATCGCAACGCACGGACCCCAGGACATCGCCGGTCAGGCATTCCGAGTGGATACGCACCAGCACATTGGATTGCCCGGCCACTTCGCCCATCTGGAGCACGAGATGCTCCTGTTCGCCGCAATGAAACGTGCGCACGCGGAATTCGCCATGGGTCGTGGGAAGCCTGGCCCAAGGGCCATCGAAATCTGAATCGGTCACGCAACGTCCGTTTTGGAGATGATCAGGGTTCATGGAGCGGGACGCTTCATGATACCAGAGCCGACCGGCTGCCCGGAACTATCGGCTTGGGGCATAATCCAACCCGCATCGCCTGAAAAATACCCGAACCGGTACCCGACCATGTCCGCACCCCGACTGTCCCTGATCGTTGCCATGACCGAAAACCGGATCATCGGCGCCAACAATGCCATGCCCTGGCATCTGCCCGCCGATTTGGCCTTTTTCAAGGCAACCACGCTGGGACATCCCGTGATCATGGGCCGCAAAACATTCGAGTCGATCGGCCGCGCCCTTCCCGGGCGGCGCAACATCGTGGTTTCGCGCAATCCCGGCTATCTGGCTGAAGGGTGCGACACCGTCACCGACATGGTCCAGTCCCTGCAACAGGCCGGTCCGGCTCCCGAGATTTTTGTGATCGGCGGTGCCCAGCTGTTCGAACTGGCGCTTCCGCAAGCCCAGCGCATCTACCTCACCCGGATTCACGCCACCCTGGACGGGGACACCTTTTTCCCTGAACTGGACCCGGCCGAATGGCAGGAAATCTCCCGCCAGCATCACTCCCGGGATCCGAAAAACGCTTTCGATCTCACGTTTCTCACCCTGGAACGTCGCGCCTAATCCGGACTTTTCTTCGGGCCCGGCTTCTTCCGCGGCGTTGCCGCAGGCTCCGCGGCGCCGGCTTCTTCCTGCCCTTTCATGAACGACCAGGGCCAGAATGCCGGGTTGAGGAAGGGATTGTCGACGCCCGGCGCCCCCGCGACCGACTGCTTTTCACTGCCTGCCGGCGCCGGCGTCAGCAGGGCACGCTGGTATTCCAGGGCCTTGATGGTCAGTTCCAGCATGCCCAGGTGGGTATTGAGCCAATGCCTGACGGTACTGAGCTCGCCCAGCTTCTTGTCGATGTCCTCCAGGCTGAGCCCCGCCATCATGAGGTTCTGCATGGGAAACGCCATCGGATTGATCATCTTCTGGAACATTTCAAAAATTTCGCCGGGTTTGCTTTCTTCCGCCATGATCACCCCATGCCGTGAATGAAGTCCCTGATCTGCGGGTAGATCATTTCCCTGAAACGGCGCCCGCTGAAAATGCCGTAATGCCCCACGCCCTGGGCCATCAGGTGGCGCTGCCGCGCCGCCGGAATGTTGACGCAAAGGTCATGGGCGGCAGCCGTCTGTCCGTTGCCCGAAATGTCGTCCAGCTCCCCTTCCACCGTCAGCAGGGCCGTGCGGCGAATCGTTTCCGGCCGCACCCGTTCACCGTCGCACTGCAGGGTGCCGTGCGCCAGGTCATGACGGTGGAACACGCGTTCCAGCGTTTCCAGGTAGTACTCGGCCGGCAGGTCCATCACCGCGTTATATTCGTCATAGAACGCGCGGTGCGCGTTGGCGCTGTCGCCATCCCCCTGCACCAGGTGATGGTAGAAATCGCGGTGGGACTCGATATGGCGCCCCGGGTTCATGGCCACGAACCCGGCGTGCTGAAGGAAACCCGGATACACGCGGCGCAGATAGCCCGGATACTTGGCCGGAACGCGGCAAATGACGCGCTGCTCGAACCAGGAAAGCGGCCGCGCCTTGGCAAAATTATTGACCGTGGTGGGATTTCTGCGGGTGTCGATGGGGCCGCCCATCATGACCATGGATTGCGGCTGCACCGCTTCATCCCGGGAAGCCATGAGGGAAATGGCCGCCAGCGCCGGAACCGTGGGCTGGCAAACGGAAACCACGTGCACTTCCGGGCCCAGATGTCGGATGAATCCGGTCACCGTGCGCACGTAATCGTCAAAATGAAACGGGCCTTCGGACAATGCCACCTGTTTTGCGTCGCGCCAGTCCGTGATGTAAACATCGAAATCGGGCACAAAGGCGCGCACGGTATCGCGCAGCAGCGTCGCAAAATGCCCGGACAACGGAGCCAGCAACAGCACCGGAGGCTGCCCTGGAAACCGGCCCACCTTGACGAAACGCCGCAGCTCGCAGAAGGGCTGCTCCAGCACGACCTGCTCCACCACGGCGACCGGCTCCCCGTCCACCCGGGTTTCATGAATGCCAAACACCGGCTTTTCGTAACGCTGCGTGGCGCGCAGCAGCAGCTCGGACGCGGCCGACATCATGCGCCCTCCCGGTGTGTAGCTGAGCGGGCTGTACGGGCTGCCGTAGAGATCCGCCGTCGATCGCGTCCACAGGTTCAGGGCGGCAAAGGATGCGTGCTGCAATTCGTGAAGTTCGTATAACATGGAGATTCTCTGAACGTTGTTGCGAGAATCATGATACCTGAGAAGAAAGGGATGGAACATTTGAGCCCCAAGCTCGAGTCTGATGCACTGTACGCAAAAATCGAACCCTACGAATACGGCTGGCTGGAAGTAAGCCCCCTGCACAAGGTTTACTGGGAACAGTGCGGCAATCCCAACGGCGTTCCGGTGGTTTTCCTGCACGGTGGTCCGGGCGCCGGCGCCGGGCCCATGCATCGGCGCTTTTTCGACCCTGACCACTACCGCATCATCATTTTCGACCAGCGCGGCGCCGGCCGTTCCCGTCCCCTGGGTGAAATCCGCGAAAACACCACGCCGCTGCTGATTGAGGACATGGAACGCCTGCGCGCGCAATTCGGCATCGAACGCTGGCTGGTTTTCGGCGGATCCTGGGGCAGCACCCTGGCGCTGGCGTATGCCGAAGCCCATCCGGAACGCTGCCTGGGCTTGATCCTGCGCGGCATTTTCCTGTGCCGCCCTGCTGAAATCGAATGGTTTTTGTATGGCCTGAAAGCGATCTTTCCAGAAGCCTGGAGAACGTTTGCCCACTACATTCCGGCCGAGGAGCGCGGCGACCTGCTGCGCGCCTACCATGAGCGGCTGATGCACCCCGATCCTGCCGTGCACATGCCCGCGGCACGCTACTGGGGCAGCTACGAAGGTTCCTGCTCAACCCTCCTGCCCAGCCCGGACACGGTGGCCCATTTCTCGAGCGACCCCGTGGCCCTGGGGCTCGCGCGCATCGAAGCGCACTACTTCACCCACGACATTTTCCTGCCGCGCAACAGCCTGCTGGACAACATCCGGCGCATTGCCCACATTCCCGCCGTCATCGTCCAGGGGCGCTACGACGGCGTGTGCCCCATCATCACGGCCGATGACCTGCACCGGGCCTGGCCGGAAGCGGAATACATCGTCGTGCCCGATGCCGGGCACTCCGCTTTCGAACCGGGAATACAGAAAGAACTGGTGCGTGCCGCCAACCGCTTCAGGCAAAAGCTTCAGGCAGCCGCGCCGCTGGCCAGCACCTGATAGAGATCCACCAGAATTCCGGCCGTCGCGCCCCAGATGTTGTGCTGCTGCCAGGGAATGGCGTAGTACTGGCGCAAACGGCCGTTTCTGACGTCCTGCTGCAGCACATGGCGTGACGGATCGAAGAAATACCCCAGCGGCACTTCGAACACTTCAGCCACTTCGGAAGGATCCGGAGCAAGCGCGAATGGCGGGGAAACCCATCCCACCACGGGCACCACGCGATATCCGGTGGGAATGAAATATTCCCGCAAGGCGCCCAGCAGTTCTACCTGTTGCCGGGGCAGTCCGATTTCCTCTTCCGTTTCGCGCAGGGCCGTCGCCGCAGCCGAACTGTCCTCGGGCTCCACCCGCCCACCGGGAAAACTGATTTGACCTGCATGGTCGCTCAGGTGGTCGGTGCGGCGCGTGAGCAGCACCTGGATGCCCTCCGGCCTGGCCACCAGCGGCACCAGCACGGCAGCCGGCTTGGCGGCAACACAGGCTTCTTCGCTCATCATGAGGCGGCCGTCGAAATGCGGCACCTCCTCCTGGCTGGAAAGACACGCCCTGAGCCAGGCCTTCAGCTCTTCCGGGGCCCCTGCAAGCAGGGCCGGATCCAGCAACGACTGGAGGGCGGCCGTCATGACTCCTTATCCCAGCAGGGGCACGATCATCAGGGCCACGATGTTGATGATCTTGATCATCGGATTCACGGCCGGCCCTGCCGTGTCCTTGTAAGGGTCGCCCACGGTGTCGCCGGTCACGGCCGCCTTGTGAGCTTCCGATCCCTTGCCGCCAAAGTGGTTATCTTCAATGTACTTTTTGGCATTGTCCCAGGCCCCTCCTCCCGTGGTCATGGAAATGGCCACGAACAGTCCGGTGATGATGGTTCCCATCAGCACTCCGCCCAGGGCTTTCGGTCCCAGAAGCAACCCCACCACCACCGGAACCAGAACCGGCAGCAGGGAAGGCAGGATCATTTCCTTGATGGCCGCCCGCGTCAGCAAGTCAACCGCCTGCGTGTAATCGGGCTTTTGCGTGCCGGTCATGATGCCCGTCATCTCGCGAAACTGGCGCCGCACTTCCAGCACCACGGCCCCGGCGGAACGTCCCACGGCCTCCATGGCCATGGCGGCAAAAAGGTAGGGAATCATGCCGCCGATGAACAGCCCCACGATCACCATGTGGTCGGACAGGTCAAAAACCGTTTCGTGGCCGGAAGCGCTGGCCAACTGATGGGTGTAGTCGGCAAACAGGACCAGGGCGGCCAGGCCGGCCGATCCGATCGCATACCCTTTGGTCACGGCTTTGGTGGTGTTGCCCACCGCGTCGAGGGGATCGGTGATGTCGCGAATCGCCGGCGGCAGGCCCGACATTTCCGCGATCCCGCCCGCGTTGTCCGTAATGGGTCCGTAGGCGTCGAGCGCCACCACGATGCCGGCCATGGACAGCATGGAGGTTGCCGCGATGGCGATGGCGTACAGCCCGCCCAGTGCATAAGCCCCCAGAATCCCCAGGCAGATCACGATCACAGGCGCTGCCGTCGCTTTCATGGAGACGCCGAGGCCGGCGATGATGTTGGTGGCATGCCCCGTGGTGGAGGCCTGGGCCACGGTTTGGACCGGAGCGTATTCGGTGGCCGTGTAGTACTCGGTAATCACCACCAGGGCGGCGGTCACGGCCAACCCGATAAGGGAGGACAGCCACAGGTTCATGACGGAAATTCCTGACGGATTGGCGCCCATCAGCACGTTGGTGATCGGGTAAAACGCCACGGCCGCGATGACGCCGGCCACGATCAGGCCCCGGTAGAGGGCATTCATGATCTTTCCGCCTTCGCGGGCCTTGACGAAATAGGTGCCCACGATGGAAGAAATGATGGAAACCCCGCCCAGCGCCAACGGATAGGCGAGCGCGTTGCTGAACCCTTTCATGACGAGCGCGCCCAGCAGCATGGTGGCGATGATGGTGACGGCGTAGGTTTCGAACAGGTCGGCGGCCATGCCGGCGCAGTCACCCACGTTGTCGCCCACGTTGTCGGCAATCACGGCCGGGTTGCGCGGATCGTCCTCGGGAATGCCCGCTTCCACCTTCCCCACCAGGTCGGCGCCCACATCCGCGCCCTTGGTGAAAATCCCGCCGCCAAGGCGGGCGAAAATGGAAATCAGCGAGCCACCGAAGGCGAGTCCCACCAGGGGTGAGGCATCCGCCACAGTGCCGGCCGGCGCCATGCTCTGGAGAATGGCATAGTATCCGGCGACACCCAGCAAGCCCAGCCCCACCACCAGCAGCCCGGTGACCGCTCCGCCGCGGAACGCCACCGACAGTGCGGCGTTAAGGCCGTCGTGCGCCGCCTGGGCCGTTCGCACGTTGGCACGCACCGACACGTTCATGCCGATAAAGCCCGCCGCTCCCGAAGCCACCGCGCCGATCGCAAACCCGATGGCAGTCTTGGCCCCAAGCCCCAGAAAAATCAGGACAAAAAGCACGGCCCCCACAATGCCGATCGTCAGATACTGCCGGCGCAGGTAGGCCGAAGCGCCTTCCTGGATGGCTGCGGCAATTTCCTGCATGCGCGCATTGCCATTCGGCTTGGAGAGAACCCATTGATAGGAAGTAAACCCGTAAATCAGAGCCAGGACTGCACAAACCAGGGCAAACAGTACACCTTGCGACATAGTGATCTCCCTTATTTTTATGCTGCAGGACGCTACACTTTGAACGTAGTTTTCAACTTCTTCGGGACGGCGATATTCCTCAGGGTGACGTAATCGGGCAATCCGTTTTTAAACGGAGGGTAGTCTTCTCCGGCGATCAGGGGCTCCAGGTAACGGCGGCACTTGGCCGTGATGCCGAACCCGTCCGGGGTGATGAAGTCGCGCGGCAGCATCTTCTCGCGGTTGGCCACTTCGGCCAGGGGCGCCATGCCCACTTTCCAGGCATAGGGGCGATTGGACGTGCGCACGATGATGGGCATGACGGCATTGTGGCCGCGCAGCGCAAATTCCACGGCCGCTTTCCCCATGGCGTAGGCCTGCGCCACGTCGGTTTTGGATGCGATATGGCGGGCCGACCGCTGCAGGTAATCGGCCACGGCCCAGTGGTACTTGTGGCCCAGCTGTTCGCGCACCAGACTGGCGATGACCGGAGCCACGCCACCCAGTTGGGCATGACCGAACGCATCGCGCAGACCGCTTTCCGAAAGGAACCTGCCTTCGGGGTCGCACAGGCCTTCCGACACGCCGATCACGCAGTAGCCTTTCTGCTTTACGGTTTCGTCCACGCGCGCGAGAAACTTTTCCCGTTCAAAGGGGATTTCGGGGAACAACAGGATATGCGGCGCCTGGCCCGGCTTTTCCGCGGCCAGCCCGCAAGCGGCCGTGATCCACCCCGCATGGCGGCCCATGACTTCCAGCACGAACACGCGGGTGGACGTCTTGGCCATGGAAGCCACGTCAAAGGCCGCTTCACGAATCGAAGTGGCCACGTATTTGGCCACGGAACCGAACCCGGGGCTGCAGTCGGTGAGCGGCAAATCATTGTCTACAGTTTTGGGAACACCCACGCACACGATCGGGTATCCGAGCTGCTCGCCGATCTGGGACACCTTGTGCGCCGTATCCTGCGAATCCCCCCCGCCGTTGTAGAAAAAATAGCGGATGTCATGGGCCCGGAACACTTCGATCAGGCGTTCGTATTCGGCCCGGTTCTGCTCGAGGGATTTGAGCTTGTAGCGCGCCGAACCGAAAGCGCCGGCCGGAGTATGGCGCAGGGCGCGGATGGCGGCATCCGATTCCTTGCCGGTGTCGATAAGCTCTTCGGTGAGCGCGCCCAGAATGCCGTTGCGTCCGGCATAGAGCTTGCCGATGCGGTCACTGTGCTTGCGCACCGTTTCGATCACGCCGCAGGCGCTGGCGTTGATGACGGCAGTGACGCCGCCGGATTGGGCATAGAACGCGTTAGGCTTTTTTGCCATGAGTTCTCCCGCGCGTGACCGGCATCACGGCTGCAAGGCCT
>JAGWTQ010000034.1 GCA_028868905.1 Betaproteobacteria bacterium | reverse complement strand
ATGGCCAGGGCCAAGGGAAAGTCCAGCCCACAAACGCGGCACTGCCGCGGCGGCGAAAGCCGCAGTGGGATGAAGGGGCAGATGCAGGTTCGATTCCTGCCGGGGGCGCCAGCATCACGATCACGCATTTCAGGCATTCACCCTTATTCCATGCGATCACTCGAAGAAGTCCTGCTTGGCATTGCCCTGACTCTGGTCTCGGTACTCATCCACAGCATCGGCATGTACCTCGTCATGCACCGTTTCGAGCTGCACTGGCCGCGTTATCTTTCCGAGCGCAAGGAATGGCGGCGCCAGTTGTATTTCTTGCTGCTCGTCATCATGATTCTCTTCACCCACCTGCTGGAAATCCTCACCATCGCCAGCACCATGAAGGCGGTGCACGCCATCGAAGACTTTCGTACGGCGTTCTACTTTGCCGGGGAAACCTACACCACCCTGGGATACGGCGATGTGCTCCTGCCTGCCGGCTGGCGGCAGCTGGCCCTGTTCATTGCCATGTCGGGTCTGCTTTCTTTTGGCTGGACCACCGGGGTCCTGGTGAGCATTGTGGGTAAAACCTACGATGCCCAGTTCTCGCACCTGCGCCAGCAACCCCGGGATCCTGCCCATGCCACGCAGCAGCCGGGAGATGCCTCAGGCCGGCCGCCGCAAGCCGAGTAGGGCAATCAGGACGGCCAGCATCACCGGCAAGCCGTTGTGCAGCCAGGACTGGTGCACCCAGTGGACTGCGGCCCAGGCCGGATCGGACAGCAGCATGTCGCCGGCCACATAGCCCAGCAAGGCTCCGCCCAGGACCACGATGACCGGATAGCGTTTCATGAAATGCATCAGCACGCCGCTGCCAACCACGATGAGCAGGATGCTGATGGCGAGTCCGATGGTGAGCAACAGCAGGTTGCCGCGGGCCACCGCGGCGAGTCCCAGGATGTTGTCCAGGCTCATCACCACGTCGGCCACCACGATGGCACGCACGGCCTCGCCCAGGCCGCGCTGACGCACTTCCTCGCCGGGCGCCGCGCGACGGCTGGGCAGCACCAGACGGTAAGCCACCCACAACAACAACAGGCTACCGACAGTTTGCACGTAAGAGAGCACCAGCAGTTCGGCAGCGACCAGGGTCAGCAGCACGCGCAACACCACGGCGCCCAGACTGCCCAGCAGCACCGCCATGTGGCGCTGGCGCCCGACGAGATCGCGCGCGGCCAGGGCAATGACAGCCGCGTTGTCTCCGCTCATCACGAGGTCGATGCTGATGATCTGGGCCAAAGCGACCCAGAACCCCGTCTGGGCCAAATTATCCAACCGCGGGAACCCGGGTCAGGACGATCTTGCCCACATGTGCGCTCGATTCCATCAGGGCATGGGCTGCAGCCGCCTCGCCCAGGGGAAACGTGGCGTGAATCACCGGCTTGATGCGACCGTCATCGAGCAACGGCCACACCCGGGCGCGCAGCGCAGCGGCAATTTCGGCCTTGAAGGCCACGCTGCGCGGACGCAGGGTGGATCCCGTGATCACCAGGCGCCGGCGCATGACTTCGGCCAGGTCCACCTGGCTTTTGGAGCCGCCCAGGAAGGCGATCAGCACGATGCGCCCGTCGTCGGCCAGCGCCTTGAGTTCGCGCGGGATATAGTCCCCGCCCACCATGTCCAGAATCACGTCCACGCCGCGCTTGGCCGTGAGTTCCTTGATCACCGCCACGAAATCTTCAGTTTTGTAGTTGATGGCGCGGTCGGCTCCCAGCGCTTCGCAGGCCGCGCATTTTTCAGGGGTGCCCGCCGTGGCATACACGGGATGGCCAAAGGCGCGGGCCAGCTGGATCGCGGTGGTGCCGATGCCGCTCGACCCGCCCTGCACCAGCAGCGATTCGCCGGGCTTGAGTCCGGCACGGTCGAACACGTTGCTCCAGACCGTGAAAAACGTTTCCGGCAGTGCGGCCGCCTCCACCATGGAAAACCCTTTCGGCACCGGCAGGCACAGGGCGGCCGGCGCCGTGCAGTAATCGGCGTAGCCACCGCCCGGCACCAGCGCGCACACGGCATCGCCCACGGCCACCCCTTGGGCGCCTTGCCCCAGGGCCACCACGCGGCCGGCCACTTCAAGTCCCGGCAAATCCGATGCCCCGGGCGGTGCCGGGTAGAACCCGGCGCGCTGGAAGCAGTCGGGGCGGTTGATGCCGGCTGCTTCCACTTCGATCAGCACTTCCCCTGCGGCAGGCTGTGGAGTGGGTCGGGAACCCAGGACCAGAACTTCGGGAGGGCCGGGCCGGGATATTTCAACGCAACGCATTTGGGCAGATACAGACATGAAAAAACTTCCCTAGGAGATCAACAATGAATACGTTCTTCAAGAGAATACCATCGCCTATGGGATAATGGCAGGATGCCCAGCCCCGCCCGCCGCGATTCCTGGAATGGCCGTCTGCACGCCCCCCTTCCTGCGGGGCTGCGCCGCTGGCTCCTCAGCCGCGATTCGCTCACGGCCCGCCTGCGCGCGCACACGAGGGCCTTCCGGGTGAAACTGCTGTACCAGGGATTGGGTCGCCCCCTGCCCGACGAATGCACCCTGCTCGGGGTCCGCCCCGGAACCCGGGCCTGGATCCGCGACGTGCTGCTGTGCGACGGCGACAGGCCCCTGGTGTATGCCCATTCGGTGCTGCCCGCCACGGCCGTGCATGGGGCCTGGAACCTGTTTGCCGGCCTCGGAACCCGCCCCCTGGGCGAAGTGCTGTTCACGGACCCGTCCGTGCTGCGCCATGCCCTGCACTACAAGACCCTGAGCCGGCGCCATCCCCTGTTTCGCCGTCTGGCGGCCCACGCCACCACCGCCCGCCTGGAAGCCCGGCGCTCCCTGTTCCATCGCCGCGCACGCGGGCTTCTGGTAACCGAAGTGTTTCTTGATCCCGGTGCACTGACTTGATGCATTCCCGCACAGCAATTGTGCGTTCCGCAGCTTTGCATTAAGGTAGCGCTTTTTATGCGGCGGCAGGATGCCGGGGGCAATGCATCATGGAAACTCTGAAGTCTGGTAGCGACACGTTATTCATCCTGCTGGGTGCCATCCTGGTGCTTTTCATGCACGCAGGCTTTGCCTTTCTGGAACTGGGCACCGTCCGGCGCAAAAACCAGGTCAATGCCCTGGTCAAGATCCTGATGGACTTTGCCATTTCCACCATCGCCTACTTTTTCATCGGCTACACCCTCGCCTACGGCACGCAGTTCTTTTCCGGCGCCGAAACCCTGGCCGCCAAAAGCGGTTTCGAGCTGGTGAAATTCTTTTTCCTGCTGACCTTCGCGGCCGCCGTTCCTGCCATCATTTCCGGCGGCATTGCCGAGCGCGCACGCTTTGAGCCGCAACTGATCGCCACCTTCCTGCTGGTGGCGCTGGTTTACCCCTTGTTTGAAGGCATCGCCTGGAACGACCGTTTCGGCGTGCAGGCCTGGATCACCCAGGCCACCGGCGCCGCCTTCCATGATTTTGCCGGTTCCGTGGTGGTGCACGCCGTGGGCGGCTGGATCGCCCTGCCCGCCGTGCTGCTGCTGGGCGCCCGCCACGGCCGTTACGGCAAGGACGGCTCCATTCACGCCCATCCCCCCTCGAACATTCCCTTCCTTGCGCTGGGTGCGTGGATCCTGGCCGTGGGCTGGTTCGGCTTCAACGTCATGAGCGCCCAGACCATCGACAAGATCAACGGCCTGGTGGCCATCAATTCCCTCATGGCCATGGTGGGCGGCACCATCGCCGCCTGGGCGGCGGGGCGCAACGACCCCGGTTTCGTCTATAACGGCCCGCTCGCCGGCCTCGTGGCCGTCTGTGCCGGCTCCGACATCATGCATCCCCTGGGTGCGCTGGCAGTGGGTTCTGTCGCCGGAGTCCTGTTCGTCAAGATGTTCACCCTCGTGCAAAACCGCTGGAAAATCGACGACGTTCTCGGGGTATGGCCCCTGCATGGCCTGTGCGGTGCCTGGGGCGGGATTGCCGCCGGCATTTTCGGCAGCCGCGCATTGGGCGGTCTGGGGGGCGTGACCCTGGGCGGCCAGCTGGCAGGCACCGTGCTGGGCATCGGTATCGCCCTGGCTGGCGGCACGCTGGTGTATGGCCTGCTGAAAGCCACGCTCGGCATTCGCCTTGACCAGGAATCGGAATATCTGGGTGCCGACCTCTCCATCCATAAAATCAGCGCCACACCCGAGCACGATGCCTGAAGCTAGGAGATTTGACGGGGTTGTCCTTTGGTACTATGGTCAGACGGATGGGGCTCCGTTACAATTCGCCACGACTGCGGATGTTGCCTGCCGTTTCACAGCAGCGTCCGGAACCCGACTGACAAGCCAAGGACCGCTGTAGGCAATGATCAACGTATTGGTGGTGGATGATCATTCCATCATCCGAAGGGGCATCAAGCAGCTGCTTCAGGACACGCCGGACCTGCGCGTTACGGGTGAAGCTGAAAACGGTACCGAAGCCCTCAAGCTCGTGTGCGAAAATGACTTTCAGGTGGTGCTGCTGGACATCAGCATGCCGGGAGAGCACGGCATCGACGTCCTGAAAAAGATCAAGGAACTGCGCCCCACCCTGCCCGTCATGATCCTCAGCATGTACCCTGAAGATCAGTATGCCATGCGCTCACTGCGTGCCGGCGCGGCCGGTTATCTCAACAAGCAGGGGGCCTTGAGCCAGTTGGTGGCGGCCGTGCGGCAAGTGGCCGGCGGCAAGAAATTCATCAGCAGCGAGCTGGCCATGCAGCTGGCCGACAACCTCACCAACGGCAACCTCGAGCAGCCCCATCACGCCCTTTCCCATCGCGAATTCCAGACGCTCTGTCTCATCGCTTCCGGCAAAAAACTGAGTGAAATCGCCGAAACCATGGCGCTCAGCGCCAAGACCGTGAGCGTGTACCGGGCCCGCCTGCTGGAAAAGATGAAGCTCAAGACCAACGCCGAGCTGATTCACTACGCCATCACGCACAACCTGGTGCCGTAACCCCCTACTTCAGGATGAACTGCACGCGATTGGGTGGCGCTCCGGCCGGGGCAGCCTGATCGTCCTTGCCGCGCACGATGAACAGCCGGTCAACCGGTATCTGCCCTTCGTGCACCAGCCAGTCTTCAGCCGCCTGGGCACGCTGCAGCGCGAGCCGCGACAGGCCGTCATCCGTCACCGGAGTATTGGCCATCATCAGCTTTTCCATTTCCGGCACCGGCAGGGACTTTTCCAGCCCGAGAAAATTGCGGGGCTTGGGAAAGCTTTCGTTCCTGTAGGCCTGGCGCAGAAGGTCCGGGTACTGGTCCGGCGGGACCGCCCCTCCGGGCGGCACGGCACGTCCACGCGCCAGCTGGGCTTTCACCCACAGCGCGCGCACTTTCTGCTCGATGCCGGCGCGGCGCAGTCCTTCCGCGTCCGCTTCGCGCTGGGCATGGCCTTCAATATCGAGCTTGAGGGCAGGACGCTCCGTCAACGCATGCGCCAGTGCGCGCAGCTTGGGTTCGCTTTCTGCCGTCACGCCCGCATGTCCGGGTTCAAATGACATCCAGGAAGCCGCCTCGTGCTGCTCGAAAAACGATCCCAGAAGCTGGAACGGCGAAGTCACGGCCTTGGCGATCAGGTTCAGGATCATTTTCAGGACGATGCCGCCCACGGAAAACTGGGGATCGTCGATGGAGCCTTCGATCGGCAGACGGACATCGATGGTGCCGTTGCGGTCCTTGAGCAAGGCCAGCGCGAGTTGCACCGGCAGATGCGTGGCGTCGGGGCTGTCCACTTTGCTGCCGAAGGTGAGCTGATCCAGGATGAGATGGTTCTGGGCCGTAAGCGCGTGGTCAAGCACGTGGTAGCTCACGTCGAAACTGAGCTTGCCTTTCTCGATGTTGTAACCCACGTATTTCCCGGAATAGGGGCTGAATGGCGACATTTCCATTCCACTGATGCGGGCCTGCACGTCCAGGTACAGGTTGCCGCGCAAGGGATTGATCTTGCCGGCGATGCGCAGGGGCGCATGATTGACTTCGCCGCGCAGGTCCACGTCTGCCGCGCTGGCGATATCGGAAGAAAGGCCGGTCACGGCACCACCCAGGCGTTCCAGGCGGGCGCTGTAATGCGGCTGCACGAAGTGGTCGCTGAACTGGACCACGCCGCCCTGCAGCACCAGCTTGCCGATGGTCACGGGCGCAGGTTTCTCCGGCGGCACGCTGCCGGCGGGTGGCGGCAGCGGCCGGGACGTGGCCGGCGCGGCAGGCGGCACCGCAGGCGTTGCGGTCGTGCGCACCAGATCCTGCAGGTTGATGCGGCCATCCGGGTTGACCACCACCCGGGCAAAGAAGTCGGTGAGCGACACACCCTGGATCGCCAGGGTGAAAGGGGCGGTCTTCACCCGCACCCCCTCCACGCGCAGCGATTTCCAGCGCAGCAGATCCTGGGCTCGGGCCGGATCCACAGCGGCCACATTCACCAGGGAGGCGGCGCCCTGGAACGCGCTGCGCAGGCCGCCGGGCCCTTCATCCAGCTGCACGCGCCCCTTGAGCCCGGCTTCGCCGCGCTTGATCATCAGGTTGAGATGGCGCTCCAGCAGCGGCTGAAACGGCATGAGATCGAGCCGTGCCAGGTCCACGTCCCACTGCGCGGACAGCGGAACAAGTCCCGTCTGCCCTTGCAACCGGATGCTGCCATGGTCGTTGACGGTGGCCGTGAAGTCGGTACGCACCGCTTGCCCCGGATTTCCGGCGCCCGCCTCGAAGGAGAGTGCACTCACGTGCGTGGTCAGCGGATGCCGGCGCTGGCGCTCTGTGAAGTGCGCGGACGGCACCGTCAAGGCGAGGTGCTGCCAGCTCACCTGGCCGCTGGACAACGCGAACAGCACCTGCCGCACTTCCAGGCGCGCATCGTCCACCTGAAAATCCCAGCCGTCCCGGCCGCCAAAACTGCCCTGCACGCCGTGCCAGGTGGCCTGCCCTCCCACCTGCAGGGTGGCCGCCTCCCGGGCCCGCATTTCAAAATCGGCATCCACATGCAGCCCCATGCGGCCGGCGCCCATCTCCACCGGCAGCGAAGCCGGCAGATAATCCATGTAGCGCGGCAGGTCGAGCTGTTCCAGATCGAGGTGCAAATGCGCCTGCGGTTGCGCCGCAAAAGGCAGCCCGCGCCCCTTGAAAGCGAAATCGCTGCCGTCCACGCGCCCGCTCAGCACAGGTTCGACCGCCTCGTTCTCTTCCGAAGCCAGCGTGGACAGCATCGGAATGCCGATGCGCAGGGCGCTGACCTGGTGGGTGACATGGCGCGGCCGGTCCTCCACCCGGATCGAACCGCCTTCCACCAGGATGTCATGCACGGCAAATCCCAGCGGCGGGCCCGGCGGTTTCTCAGGGGTGGCGGCCGGATGCAGCAGGTCGTCGAAGTTGTAGCGGTGGGGAGCTTCCAGCACCACGCGCACGGAGGGGTTGGTCAGGTGCAGGGCGCGCACCACCGGGGCGAAATGCCAGAGGCTTGCGAGGGAAGCACGCACGTCCAGCTGGTCGAAGGAGACGAAAACGGTTTTGCCGTCGGGTTCGTAGAGCCGGGCGCCCTGGACCGTCAGTGCCAGCGTGAAAGGATTGATGCGGACCGATTCGATCGTAAGGCGGCGGTGCAGGTTTTCCGCCACGGCCTGCTCGGCCCGCGAGCGCACCACGCCCGGCAAAACCCAAGCCCCCAGTGCTGCCAGCAGCAGTACTGCGGCAACCACGCCCAAGCCGATTTTTTTGGCGCGCGACATTTTTCCATTGTCGCTTCAAGCGCCGCCGTTGTCCAACGGCGGCACGGCCTCTCAGAGCGAAATGCCTCCGCTGGCTTCAAGGGCCACGCCGTTGATGTAGCTGGCCTCATCGCTGGCCAGGAAGGCATACACGTTGGCCATTTCCTGCGGCGTGCCAAGCCGGTGCAGCCAGGAGCGTTCGCGCATTTTTTCCAGCACGTCCTGGGGAATGGTGTCCAGGATGCTGGTGGCAATGAAGCCGGGGCAGACTGCATTCACGCGAATGCCCTTGGGACCCAGTTCGCGCGCCCAGGTCTTGGTGAATCCGATCACGCCGAATTTGCTGGCGGCATAGTTGGTCTGCCCGAAGTTGCCGTACAGCCCCACCACGCTCGACGCGTTGACGATGGCGCCGCGGCCCTGGGCCAGCATGGTGGGCACCACGGCCTGGGTGCAATGAAACACCCCCTTGAGGTTGACGTCCATCACGTCGTCGAACTGCGCTTCAGTCATGTTGACCAGGCGCGCGTCCCGGGTGATGCCCGCATTGTTGATGAGGATGTCGATGCGGCCGTGGGACGCCACGACGGCGCCTACCACGGCATCCACGCGCCCGCGGTCGGCCACGTCGAGCGTATGGGCAACGGCGCGCCCGCCTTCGGACCGGATCGCTGCGGTGGCCGCTTCCAGCGGATCCTGAAGCAAATCGCACAGGATCACCTGGGCGCCTTCTGCCGCAAACTTGTGAGCCGTGGCCAGCCCGATGCCGTTGGCGGCGCCCGTGATGAGCGCCACCTTGTCCGCGAGTCTCATAGATTTTCCTTGATAAAACAGTCTATTAAAATATACTGCAGTGCAGCATTATAGACCGTTTCGCGACCCGCGGGGCTCCTTCAGTCGGGCAGTTCCTGACCGGTGGTTTCCGGCAACAGCCAGGGCAGCACCAGCCCCAGCAGGTAGACCAGACCGATGCTGAGCGCCGCGTGGGGAACGCTGCCGAAGGTCTTGATGATGGACCCCGCCATGATCGGAAAAACCCAGGCCACCAGGCGCGCAGCGTTGAAAATCACGCTGGCGGCCGTGGCGCGCACGGTGGTGGCGAACAGCTCCGCCGGATAGATGGCCATCCACACATAGGCGCAGCCCAGGGTGAAGAACCCGTTGAGCGGAGCCACCCACAGCATGCTGTCCACGGACCCTACCCAGCGGTAGGTGACCACCGTCAGCAGCAGGCTGCCCAGGTAGGTGAGAAACAGGAACCATCGCCGTCCGATGACGTCAATCACGAACCCGGCCAGCAGATAGGCCGCCACCGCACCGACGGTGTAGAGCAGGGCCACGCGTGCCCCCCAGATTCCGGGATTGGCCAGTCCGGCGGCCTTGGCGAGCGCCACCGTGTATCCCGGCAGCCAGCTTGAAATGGCCCACCAGCCGGTGGTGGTCACAGCCGACAGCACGAAAGCGATCAGGGTGCGGCGCAGCGCTTCGCGTTCGCGGAACAGCTGGAACAGGGTGAAAGGACGTCCGGCACCAGCGGCGGCAGAGCCGCCGGTAGCCGCCCAGCGCCGGGCCTGGACGGCGGCTTTCCATTTCTGGGATTCCTCGAGGGTGCGGCGGATGTAGAGCACGAACAGGGCCGGCACAGCCCCCACGGCAAACATCAGGCGCCAGCTGTCGGCACCCAGCGGCTGGTTCTGCGACAGATAAAACCATACCAGCGCCGCCAGCAGGGTGCCCCAGCCGAAGCCCGACTGGAGGAAGCCCGCGCCTTTGGGACGTGCCCGGTTGGGCCAGGTTTCCGCCACCAGGGACACGCCGGTGGCCCATTCGCTGCCCATGGCGAGCCCCGTCACGAAACGCAGCAGGGCCAGTTGGGAAAAATCCGAAACCAGGGCCGTGAGCCCGGAAAACAGGGCATAGCCGAACACCGACCACAACATCACGCGCTTGCGCCCCAGATAGTCGGCCATGATGCCGCCTGCCAGCCCGCCCAGTCCCCAGCCCAGCAACGTGATGCCGATGGCACCGCCGGCGTAGATCGCCTGTGATCCCAACTGGTCGGGCGTGAGCAGCATTTTCATGGCCATGGGCAGCACCACGATCAAGGCATAGGCTTCATAACCGTCGAACACCCATCCCAGGAAACTGCCGGTGAGCACTTTCCAGTGTTGCGAAGTCAGGCCGGCATGCCAGGGGACTGCTTTCATGAAGGTTCCTCCAGTCAGTGGGTCGGGGTGCGGCTCCCTTCTTTTGTGTCTGCCGCAGGCATAAAGTGTTTTAGGGTAGCATTATTTGTCTCGGCCGGTTCGGCCACCCCCGCATCGCCACAAGGAACGGACATCCATGGAACATTCGCCTCCTGCCGGCCCCCTCGCCGGCCTGCGCGTACTGGAACTGGGACAGCTCATCGCCGGCCCCTTTGCCACAAAAACCCTGGCCGACCTGGGCGCCGACGTCATCAAGGTGGAGCCGCCGGGAAACGGCGACCCGCTGCGCCAGTGGCGCCTGCTGCACGAAGGCACGTCCGTGTGGTGGGAAGTGCAGTCGCGCAACAAGCGATCCGTCGCCATCGACCTGCGCCGCCCGGAAGGGCAGGCCCTGGTGCGCGAACTGGCAGCGGGCGTGGACATTCTGGTGGAAAACTTCCGGCCGGGCACCCTGGAAGGTTGGGACATGTCCTACGAAGCCCTGTCCGAACGCAATCCCGGCCTCATCCTGCTGCGCATTTCCGGGTTCGGGCAGACCGGCCCCTATCGCGACCAGCCGGGCTTTGGCGTGGTGGGCGAAGCCATGGGCGGGTTGCGCCACCTCACCGGCCAGCCGGGTGAAGTGCCGGTACGAGTGGGCGTGAGCATCGGTGATACGCTGGCAGCCCTGCATGGCACCATCGGTCTGCTGTCGGCACTGCACGAACGCAGCGCCAACGGCGGGCGGGGCCAGGTGGTGGACGTGGCCCTGTACGAGGCCGTGTTCAACTGCATGGAAAGCCTGCTGCCGGAATACAGCGCGTTTGGCGTGGTGCGCGAGCCGGCCGGCAGCGCCCTGCCCGGCATCACCCCCAGCAACGCCTACCCCTGCCTGGACGGCTGGGTGCTGGTGGCTGGCAATGGCGACAGCATTTTCAGGCGGCTGATGCAGGCCATCGGCCGCCAGGATCTGGGCGAAGACCCGAACCTGGCCCACAACGAGGGCCGCAGCCGGCGCGCGGCGGAAATCGATGCCGCCATCGGCGCATGGACGCAGACCCTCACCATCACCCAGGTGCTGGAAGCACTCCAGCGCGCCAACGTGCCCGGTGGCCGCATTTACACCGTGGCTGACATCGCACGCGACCCCCATTACCGTGCGCGCGACATGATCCTGTCCACCACCACGGCCGCCGGCCTCGCACTCGAAGTACCGGGCATCGTGCCCAAGCTTTCGCGCACGCCCGGAAGCCTGCGGCGCTGCGCGCCACGCCTGGGAGAAGACACGGATGCCGTGCTGGGCGCCCTGGGATATGACGATGCCGCCCTCCAGCGCCTGCGCGAGCAAGGAGTCATCGCATGAGCACGCAAGTGCGCATCAACGAAGTGGTCACGCGCGACGGCTTCCAGTCCGAGCCCCGCTTTATTCCCACGGAAGACAAGATCGCCCTCATCGATCTCATGAGCCAGGCCGGTTACCACGCCATTGAAGTCACTTCCTTCACCAGCCCGAAAGCCATTCCCATGCTGGCGGACGCCGAAGCGGTGATGGCCGGCATCGCGCGCAACCCCGCAGTGGAGTACGTGGCGCTGATTCCCAACGTGCGCGGCGCGGAACGCGCGCTCAAGGCCCGCGTGGACGCGTTCAACCTGGTGCTGTCGGTGAGCGAATCGCACAACCGGGCCAACCTGCGCATGAGCCGCGAGGAATCCTGCGCCCAGCTCACGGAAGTGATCCGGCTGGCCCATGAAGCCGGCACGCCGGTGAACGTGTCGCTTTCCACCAGTTTCGGCTGCCCTTTCGAGGGGAGTGTGGATCCGGCTGCCGTGCTGGAATGGGCGGCGCGCTTTGCCGACCTGGGCGTGCGCGGCGTCTCCCTGTGCGACACCACCGGCATGGCGGATCCCGGCGCCGTCGGGCGCCTGTGCCGCGAGGCGCTCGAGCGCTTTCCCCGGCTCGAGCTCACGCTGCATTTCCACAACACTCGCGGCATGGGGCTGGCCAACGCCCTCGCGGCCCTGCAAGCCGGCATCCGCGAATTCGACGCCTCCCTGGGTGGCTTGGGAGGCTGCCCCTACGCTCCGGGTGCGACCGGCAACATCTGCACGGAAGAACTCGTGCACATGCTGCAACTCATGGGGTATGACCCCG
This sequence comes from Betaproteobacteria bacterium, assembly GCA_028868905.1. Classification (GTDB taxonomy): domain Bacteria; phylum Pseudomonadota; class Gammaproteobacteria; order Burkholderiales; family Ferrovaceae; genus JAKBAT01. Next base: position 8,115 of record JAGWTQ010000034.1, on the reverse strand, counting down.
GCATGAACCTGCCGCTGCTGCTGGAAGGAGCGGCGCGGGTGGAGGCGCTGGCCGGACGCCAGGTGCCCAGCCAGCTGTTGCGCGCCGGCACCGTGGACAGTCCGCGCACGCGTTCCTGCACCTGAAGAAAGGAATCCTCAGGCGGGGGCTTTGAGCACCGCACCGGTGCTGTCCTGCACAGTCACTTGGACGGGGATGCCCTGCGCCACGCTCTGGCCCACCGTGCAGAATCCTTCAAACTGGGCCAGCACGCGATCGAGATGTTCAAGGGAAGCTGCCGGCACGCCCAGATGCAGGGTGATGCGGATGGCCAGCACACGCATGCGGCCTTCCGCGTTGCGTCCGATGTCGGCCCAGCCTTCGGTGCGCAGGGGGTCCGGCGACTGCTTGAATTTGCGCAAGGCAAACAGGAGCGAATCAGACAGGCAGTTGGCCACGGCCGCCACCAGCAGCTGTGCCGGACTGGGTCCGGCCGCCGCGCCCAGCGGCGGGTTTTCGTCCACCACGATGGGCGATGGGCGGGATTCGAAATGGACGACGAAACGGTAGTCCTGCTGTTGCTCCAGCACGACCTGGGGTTGCTCTGACACGATGGTTTTCCTTTCAGGGTTTCAAACGGAGACTTGTTTCAGCACTTCGGCAATCAGTTGTTCCAGTTGTGCCGGCGGCAAGGCGCCGGACAGGCGTCCCAGTTCCTGCCCGCCCTGGAATACGGCCAGCGTGGGAATGGAACGGATGTTGAAACGCGCCCCCAGGGCCGGCAGGGCTTCGGTGTCCACCTTGGCAAACAACAGGCGCCCGCCGTGCTTTTTTGCGGCTGCGGCGAACACGGGGGCAAAGCTGCGGCACGGACCGCACCAGGGAGCCCAGAAATCCACCAGTACTGGCAGTGCCGACTGCTGCAGCACGGGATCGAGATTCAAGGCATCGAGTGCCTGCACGCCGTCCAGCAGCGGCGCCTTGCAGGCACCGCACTGGGGCGATTCGGCCAGCCGCGCTTCGGGCACACGATTCACCGTCCCGCAATGCGGACAGGCAAACTGGATCATTGGGGCTTGCCTCCCATGTCGATGGCCTTGCCCTGAGAAAGGGAGGTCAGATAGACCACCAGGGCCGTCACATCCTCGCTCCCCTCTCCCGGATCCTTGCCTTCCAGGGCGCCCCCAATGCAGGCACGAACCTGGTCCGCCAGCGTAAACACGCGACCGGCTCTCTCCTTGTAGCGCGGGAACACTGCAGCGGCATTGGCCAGGCTGGGAATGGGTTTGCCGTCGGGGCGCCGTCCCGGTTCCAGGCCGCCACCCAGATGGCAGGATTGGCAAACCCGTCCGTTGCCGTCGAATTTGCTCTGGGTGAACAGCGTTTTGCCGTGGGCAACCACTTTCGCGAGCTGGGGATCGGACACCGGGGCGGCACTGGCCGCTGCGGTAACGCCCACAAGCGTGGCAACCGCCAGCAACCCGCGGACGAGGGATTTTCCATAAATTCCGTTCATGACGCCTCCCTAAACAGAAGATGACGGGCTAGTGTATCACCGCTCAAACCGACCCGGCGGATAGGCAAGGGGATTACAATGAAGGCATGGCCGGCCCCTATACGATTCTCTTGAGCAATCTGGGTTACGCCCGGGACATCGGGGGGCAGATTTCCCACCATGTCCGTTATCTGCATCGGCATTTCTACTGCGCGCCCACGGTCCAGCAGCGCGCCCTGGATCAGTTGAGCGACCTCATTGCGCGCGAGAACCCCGACCTGTGCTGCTTCGTGGAAATCGACCAGGGCTCCTTTCCTTCCGGCGGCGTCAACCAGCTCAAGGCGCTTACCGGAACCCATTACGGCCACGCCCACATTGAAAACAAGTACGGGCTTTCAAGCCGCCTGCGCTCGTTTTTCGTGACCCGGGGGAAAAGCAACGGCTTCATGGCCAAGCAGCCGTTCCCCTTCGAAACCCTGTACCTGCGCCACGGCATCAAGCGCCTGGTGTACAAGATCCGTCTCGACCGCAATCTCGTCCTGTTTTTCTCGCACCTCTCCCTCAATCGTCGCGCCCGTCAGGCCCAGCTCCTGGAAATTCGCCAGCTGCTGCACGGGGAGTCCGGCGAAGCGGTGTTCCTGGGCGATTTCAACCTGCTCACGGGGCTGTCGGAACTGGGTCCACTGCTGGACCACTCGGACTTCGTGCTGCTCAACCGGCATGATGAGCCCACCTTCACGTTCCACAAGCGCTCCCTGGTCCTTGACATCTGCATCGGCTCCCGTTCGCTGGCGGCCCGCTCCAGCCTGCGCGTGCTGCCCCAGCCTTACTCCGACCACGACGCCCTGCTGCTGCAGATCGGGGCCTCCTCGCCCGGCGGCGCTGCCCATGCCTGAAGTCGGCCACTGGATTGCGTCCTACGGCTACGGGGTGGTGTTCCTGGGCACTCTGCTGGAAGGTGAAACCGTGCTGCTGGCCGCCGGCTATGCGGCCCAGCGCGGCTTGCTGGATTGGCGCATCGTGGTGGTGCTGGCCTGTATCGGCGCCACCCTGGGCGACCAGCTCGCCTTCGCCCTCGGGCGCTGGAAAGGAATGGCACTGGTGAACCGATTTCCGGCCCTGGCCCATCGCGTCCCCGCCGTGCACCGGCTGCTGGAGCGCTACCACGTCTCGCTCATCCTGGTCATCCGTTTCCTGTACGGTTTTCGCATCGCCGGCCCGGTCATCCTGGGCACCACGCGCCTGCCCCTGCTCCGTTTTTCCGTGCTCAATGCCCTGGGGGCGCTGCTGTGGTCTTTCACGGTGGCCGGGGCCGGATATTTTTTCGGAGTGGCGCTGGAATCCCTGGTGGCCAACGTGGAAGAAGTGGAGTTCGCAGCAGCCGCGCTGCTCCTGCTGGCCGGATTTGCGCTCGGCTGGTGGCTGAGCCGGCGTGCCACCCGTTCCGGGCCACCCGGCCCGCGATCCGGATAAGGCCCTGACCATGCACCCGCTGTCATTTCTGAACGGCAACTTTTCGCTGCCCCTGCTGGCCCTGGAGCACAGCGCGCTGGTTCTGGGCGGACTGCTGCTTTATCTGCTGCTCACGCGCATCGGCCAGCAACGTCGTCCGCCCGCCTCGGCCGTGGCCTGGGTGCTGCTGATCGCGCTCTTCCCCTATTTCGGCCTGCCCCTGTTCCTGCTGTTCGGCACGCGGAAATTTGCCCGGCCGCTGCGCAAGCCGCCCGTTCCTTCGCGCACCGACCTGGGCGATGCGGCACCGCGCTGGGCCACGGGACTGCTGGCCGCCATGCACGTGCCTCCGCCCAGCCAAAACCCTGTGGTCCAGTTCCACGAAAACGGCGAAGCTTCGCAGCAGGCCCTGTTCGAGCTTCTGGCCAATGCACAGCGCCAGGTGGACCTGTGCAGTTTCATCCTGGCCGCCGACGAAGCCGGCCAGGCGCTGGGGCGGGCCCTGCGACAATGCGCCCGGCGCGGCGTCAAGGTGCGCCTGCTGCTCGATGCCCTGGGCGATCTGAGGCACCCCCGCGGCCACGTGGAAAAACTGCGCCGCGACGGCATCGACGTGCGCTGGTTCATGCCGCTGCTGCACAACCCCATGAAAGGCCGCACCAACCTGCGCAATCACCGCAAGATGGTGATTGCCGACAGCCAGCGCTTCTGGAGTGGTGGGCGCAACTTTGCCGCGGAATATTTCAGCGGCAGCCGGCGGCGCCCCGCCTGGGTGGATTTGAGTTTCGTGGTGGAAGGTCCGCTGGCGCGCCAGGCCCAGGTCCTGTTCGAACGCGACTGGCATGCGGTGAACGGGGATGAACGCGTGCGCCACGGGTTTTCCCCGGCAGAACCCGCGCAGCCGGGTACCCCGGTCCAGCTGGTGCCGAGCGGCCCCGACCTGCCCGACGACACGCTGCACGACCTGCTGCTCACGGCGGCCTACCAGGCCCGCCACCGCCTGCTCGCCATCACGCCTTATTTCGTGCCGGACGATGCCCTGCTTTCAGCCTGGTGCCTGGCCTGCCGGCGCGGCATCGAGTTCACCCTGCTGCTGCCGCGGCGGTCCAACCACCGCCTGGCGGATGTGGCGCGCGAACCGGCGCTGCGCGAACTGGCCGCCGCCGGCGCGCGCATCCGCCTGTACCCCGGCATGCTGCACGCCAAGGCCGTGATCGTGGACGACCAGTTGGCCCTGTGCGGCTCGGCCAACCTGGATGGGCGCAGCCTGTTCCTCAACTTTGAACTGATGACGGCATTCTACGGGGCAGTTGAAATCGCCTGGCTGGACCAGTGGGCGCAACGCCACTTGGCCAAGGCGTCTCCCTACCGGCCGCGTCCGCCGGGCCTGGGGCGCAGCCTGCTGGAAGGGCTGGTACGGACCGTCGGCTACCAGCTCTAGGAGCGGGCAAGCCGCAGGTGCTGGGTTTCGTCGAAAAAGGCGACCGCGGCCAGAGGATTGTCTTCCTGCAAAAGGTGGCAAAAAGCTTCAGGCCTGATCGGGCGGGAAAAATGGAACCCCTGCAGGGCATCACACCCGTGCCGGACCAGAAAGCGCGCCTGGGCTTCGGTTTCCACGCCTTCCGCCACCACCTTGAGGCCCAGGTTATGGGCGAGGTCGATGATCGCCAGCGCGATGGCCGCATCGTCCTGGTTCTGCGTGATTTCGCTGATGAAGCCCCGATCGATCTTGAGGGCATCGAGGGGAAACTGCTTGAGGTAGGCCAGGCTGGAATACCCCGTGCCGAAATCATCCACTGACAGCAGCACGCCCAGCTGCTTGAGCTTGCGCAGGATTTTCACGGACTGGCGCGGATCCTGCATCAGCATCGACTCGGTGATTTCCAGCTCGATCTGCTGCGGCGGGACACCATAGGCGGCCATGATGTCGCGCATGCGCACATCCAGGTCTTCCTGCTGAAACTGGCGCGCGGACAGGTTGATGGCCAGCGGCGGCATGTCGATGCCGGCTTCGCGCCATTGGCGCAACTGCGCGCAGGCGGATTCCAGAACCCACAGTCCCACGGTCAGGATGAGGCCCGTTTCTTCCAGCACCGGAATGAATTCGGCCGGCGGCACCGCTCCCCGCTCCGGATGGTCCCAGCGCAGCAAGGCTTCGGCACCGCAGATGCGACCCTGCTCGCGGCTGACCTTGGGCTGGAACTCCAGGCGGAACTCGTCGCGCTCGATGGCGCGCCGCAGGCTGGACTGAAGCTGCATGCGTTCCAGCACGCGCTGGTTCATGCGGGGCGCATAGAACTGGGAGCGATTGCGCCCCTCCTCCTTGGCCCGGTACATGGCGATTTCCGCATTGCGGATGAGCTCGTCCGCCTGGTCGCTGTCGGAATCGTAAAGGGATATGCCGGCACTCGCCGACAGGAACGTTTCACCGCCGGAAAATTCGAGCGGCAGCGACAGGGTGTGCAGGACATGCTGAGCGATATGGGCCGCGTCTTCCGCCTTGGCAAGGTCGGTCAGGATGATCCCGAACTCGTCGCCCGTCATGCGGCACACCACGTCCCCGGCCCGCACGCAGGCGGTGAGACGCTGGGCCACCTGAACCAGCAGGCGATCGCCCGTTCCAAATCCGTGACTGTTGTTGACGAGCTTGAAGCCGTCCAGGTTGAGCACCAGCACCCCCAGCATTTTTTCGTTGCGTTCGGCGCGCGCAATGGATTGCGCCAGCAGATCACGGAACAGGGCGCGGTTGGGCAGCCCCGTGAGGGCATCGAACTGGGTGAGGTAAGCGAGCTTTTCGTTGGCATTGCGGCGCGTCAGCGCCGTGGCGATGATGTTGGCCATGCTCTGCACGAAACTGACGGCATCGGGCGTCACCGAATGGGCGCGGGCCGCATGAACGCCCAGCACGCCGTAAGGCGTCTGGGGGCCCGGAATCAGCACGCTCACGCCGCTCAGAATACGGTGCTCGCGGGCCAGTTCGGATCGGGGCAACCCGGTTTCTTCGGCGAAATTCTGCACCACCAGCGGCCGGCCCAGTTCCAGCACCCGGCTCGACTGGGTATCGGCATCGGCATGCGTCATGGCCTGACCGATGGCTTCCTCGGGCCAGCCCACGGCGGCCTTCAGGATCAGGTCGCGCCCGTTGCTGTCCAGCTCCAGGATCTTGCAGTACTCGAAATCCAGCGTCTCGCTCAGGATCCGGACCGCCTGGGCCAGCAAGGCCTCGGGATCGGGGTCGGCCAGCGCCTGCCGCCCGAAGTCGGCGATCAGGCCCTGCCGGCGCTCACGTTCCAGCGCATGCGCCTCGATTTCCCGGCGCACCGTGAGGTCCACCATGCAGCCGGTCATGCGCAGTGCCTGTCCGTCCCCGTCGCGCACCACGAAGCCGCGGTCGAACACGGTGCGGTAGCCGCCGCCGCTGCCCAGCAGGCGGTATTCGCAGGTCCAGAGCGGTTGCGACCCCTGAAGGGCGGCCTGCAGGCTCATCATGACGCGTCGCTGGTCTTCGGGATGCAAACGCCCGACCCAGGAAGTCCGGTCACGCGCCCCATGATCCGGCGCCCAGCCGAACACGCGGTCGAAATTTTCGCTGAACCACAGGGTGTCCGATTCCAGTTCCCAGTCCCACATGACGTCATCGGTGGCACGGGACAGGATTTCCAGCCGTTCTTCGCTGAAACGCAGGGCTTCGCCGGTGCGCTGCTGCTCCAGCAGGGGCAGCACCAGGCGCGTCAGCGTGTGCAGCGCGGCGCGCTGGCCTTCGCTCAACGCGCGCTGCTGCCGGTCAAGCACGCACAGGGTGCCCAGGGCATGTCCGGCCGCATCGCGCAGGGGCAGGCCGGCATAAAAACGGATGCCCGGCTGGGCAGTGACCAGGGGGTTGTCGTGAAAACGCATATCGTGGGCGGCATCGGCCACTTCCAGGATGGTGTCGGACAGGATGGCATGGGCGCAGAATGAAATGTCGCGCGTCGTTTCCGAAAAGCCTTCCAGGCCGTGAACTGATTTGAACCACTGGCGGTGCCGGTCCACCAGGGTGATGAGGGCTATGGGCGTGCCGCAGATCTGTGCAGCGAGCGCCGTGATGTCATCAAGCAGGGGATCGCGCGGCGTGTCGAGCAGCGCGCAGGCATGCAATGCCTGCAGGCGCTCTGCTTCGTCGTGAGGCAACGGTGCGATTTGCATGATGGTGTCCCCCTGTTGGGCTGCCGGTGCGGTTCCGGTGCACGGAAAGCAGCCATGGGACACATGCTAGGGAAAAACGTCGGGCCGGGATGCAGGGAAGGTTGAAGAGTTGCTGCGGGAAAACCTTGGAACCGCCTGTAGGGAATTCTTGCTATCCCTGGACGCTTTGCGGCAGATAACGGGAGGCGATCTGGATCAGGTCACGCGAGGTGCGCCCTTTGCTCACGAACGCCACGGCACCCACCGCCTCGGACTCCTCGCGATAAATCGGCATGTCGCTGCTGGAATGGATCACCACCTGGCATTCGGGATGGCGTTGGCGGATGCGGCGGGTGGCCTCGAAGCCGTTCATGCCGGGCAGCGCAATGTCCATGACCACCAGCGCGGGCAGCGCGGCATCGAACAGGGGCCAGGCACTTTCCGCGCTGTCCGCCCCCAGCAGCCGGCAGCCCGGAAATGCGGCGCTCAGCATCAGGGTAACCGCTTCCCGGGTGGGTTCGTGGTCTTCCACCACCAGGATCGTGGCGATGCCCGCTGTTTCGGTTTTTTTCTGGGAATCGGCCATGCGCAAAGCGCCTTGTGAGTACAGGATGGGGCCCAAGCTAACACCCGTGCCGGAAACGTGTCTGTAGGGAATTCTTGACGGCTGCTATTCCAGGGCCGTCAGCCCGTGCTGGATGGCGAACTTCACAAGCCCTGCAAGATCGGACAGATGCAGCTTCTGCATCAGGCGGCTGCGGTAACTGTCCACGGTTTTGGGAGAAAGGTTCAGGAGGCGGGCGATTTCGGCGCTGGAATGGCCATCTGCCACCAGCTTGATGATTTCCCGCTCGCGCCGGCTCAAGCGTTCCAGGGGGCTTTCTCCGCTGCGCCCGCCCAGCCCTTCGGCCACGATTTCGGCCACTTTCGGGCTGAGGAACCGGCGGCCCGCATGCACAGCGCGCACGGCTTCGATGATTTCCCGGCCGGCGGACTCCTTGAGCAGGTAGCCCCGGGCACCGGCT
>JAGWTQ010000089.1 GCA_028868905.1 Betaproteobacteria bacterium | reverse complement strand
AAGCAGAAGCAGCGCCGCGCACAACGGCGTGGCAGGCGGCGGCAGCGGCGCAGGCCAGACCAGGTAGGTCCCACTCCCGACGACCATCGCCAGCAGCAGGGTGAGCCTGCGGCCGCGGCTCGCCAGCACTTCGAGAGCGTCACGCCCGGCGCGCCCCTGCCAGCGGCGCCAACCCAGCAACAGCGCGGGCGGCAGCCCTGCCATCAGCCATCCCCCCAGCACCGCCAGACGGTAATGCCATTGCAGCGTCCAGCCCGCGCCCGGCGATGCCAGCGCCTCGCGCCAGGCCAGCAGCGCGAGCGTGCCGTGCCAGGCCTGCTGTTCGCGCAGGGCTTCGGTGGCCAGTCCCGCGATCATCACGACGGCTCCTCCGCCAGCAACGGCAGGCGCCCAAGCGCCGCCTGCCCTCCTCCCAGCAGCACCGCAAAGGCGAGGTCAGGCAGGTGCGCCAGCAGCGATTCGGGCAGCAACGGCACTTCCCGCAACGCGTCGCTGCGCCCGGCGCTCCGGCTGTTGCGGCTGCCGACCGGCCCTGCGCCCCGCTGGACACCCTGAGCGCTGCTGGTGAGGCGGGTCCAGACCTGGCCGGCGCGCGCCGACCAGGCTTCCCGTGAACCGGCGTCGAGCAGGCGAAACGCCACCAGGTTGCCCGCATTGCCCAGCATCATGCGCGCGGGGGCTTCCCCGCCCATGGCCACTTCCAGGTCGGCCAGCGTCTGCACCGCAAACGTCACCTGCACGCCGCATTCGCGTCCCTTGTTGAGAAGCTGGATGAAGGCGGGATTGGTCACTTCGGCGGCTTCGTCCACGAACAGGCGGATGGGCTGCCGCTCGCCCGCGCCGCGGTAGCGGTCGCCCGCAAGCGCCGCCAGGTCGGCCAGCAGCAGTCCGCCCAGGGCGCGTGCCGTGGCCTCGTCGCTCAAGGCGCCCAGTCCGGCGTACAGCACCCCGCCCTGGCGCACGATCTGCCCCAGATTCAGGCGCGGGCGCCGCAGGTCCGACAGCAACGCCCCCAGGGCGCCGCCGCAGAGCGTTTCCAGCACCGGGCCCAGGGCCAGGATCATTTTCCGGTAATGGGCAGGCTCGTGGTCCGCCAGCGCGGCCAATCCGGCACAGGCGCCCTCCGCTTCCCGCCCACGCATCTGCAGGCGACGCAGCAGTGCCCGGCCCTGGTCGGCCACGTGAGCGCGCAGGCCCTGCAGCGTCACCGCCTCGCCCAGCGCCCGCTGGGCCTCGATCAGGCGGTGCAGGGTCATCCAGGCAAACTGGCCGAAGGCGTTGTCGCTTTCGTCGGCAGGTAGGAGGCGTGCCACGCGGCTGGCCAGTTCGCCGGCGGAACGGGCGTTGGCGAGCAGGTCGAAGGCGTCGCTCGCTTCCGGTTCCGCCGCCAGCAGCCGGAAAAACGGCCGGCCGGCCCGCGCCGCAGCCGCCGCCAGCCGTTCGCGCAGGGCACGCCCGCCCTTGGGGTCAAGCAGCACCACCGCCTCGCCGCGGACGATGGCCTGCACGGCCAGCAGGGCAAAAAGCTGGGTCTTGCCGGTGCCGGGAGCCCCCACCACCAGCGTGTGGCTGCCGCCAGCCGGCAGCCGCAGGGGGCGCTCCAGCCCGCTCTGATCGAAAGGAGAAAAATCCTGCCGCCCCTGGGGGCCCGAAACCGCCGCAAAAAACCGGCGCGCTTCGCGGCTGCGCCAGGGCGCCCCGTACCCCAGCAGCACGTGTTCCGGGTGGCGCCGCACCCAGCGTTCCAGAAAGCGGGCCGTGAGCCGGCGCGGCCGCGCCTGCGCCCGGCGCCGCCAGGCAGCCAACAGGAACGGCACCTCGCGCGTTCCCGCGAGCGCGCTGCAGGCAAGTGAAAAAGCGCCAGCCGAAAACCAGCCCAGCCCGGCCAGACGCCCGGCCAGCAGCCCCAGCAGCAGGCTCCCGGGCCAGGGCAGCCAGGCCACCCGGCTCATGGCATCAGGTGCCGCAGGGCCGCCTCCAGCGCGCCGGCAGCGCCCACGGCCTGCACCGGTCGCTGCAGCAGCGGATGCCGGCGCAAGGCCGGTTCAGGCCCTGGGCCGGGGTGCACGCAGCCGGCCTGGCACAAGGCCGCAAGCCAGTCCTGCGCAGGCGGCAGGGTACCGCCCAGCAATGCCGCCTCGCTGCGCAGGTCTTCTCCGGCCAACGGCCACAGCAAATGCCAGCCTTCCCCATCGACCCAGAGTCGTCCCGGTGCCCGCTCCGGCCGCCACAGGCCGCGTTGCACCAGGGAACGGGCAGCCTCCGCCACGCAGGCGGCCAGCGCCGGTCCGGCCTCCGGCCCACCGGCCCACAGGGTTTCCAGGGCGGCAAACGCCTGCGCTTCCAGGCAGGCGATGGTGACGCCCGACAGCAGGCGCCCGGCAAGCAGGGCCACGGCTGCCGGCACCGGCGGCGCCGACTCCAGCAGCGCGCAGCGCACGCGCTCCACCTCATGGGCGCGCGCCCAGCCCCACAGGCTGCCGGAATGACCTCCCCAGCGCGGCACGTCGTCACGTTGCGGCGCCTGCACGGACCAGCGCGACAAGCCGCTTGCCAGCGTGTGCAGCACGCCACCCAGGCCGATGGCGAGGCGCTCCAGAGGCGCTTGCGGCGCGCCGGCCAGGCGCAGGGAGCCTGCTGCGAGGGCGGCGCAAAACAACGAGCCTTCTCCCAGTTCCGGCGGCGCCTCCAGGTTGAGCACCCAACCCGCCATGCGCTCCAGGCTGGGCATCAGCACCTGTTCCGCCTCCGCCGGCCCCAGCCCCACCAGCGTGCGAAACGACAGCAGCGGCGCGCGCGCCTGCTGCAGGCAGGCCGCGGGCGAGGCCAGCGCGAGCAGCCCGGCTTCAGGCGCGTTCATGTCCCGCCCCGCGCGCCACCCGGCGCGGACTGCGCCCGCCGGCCAGGGTGTAGCCCTGGCTGCGGCAATCGCCGCACAGGAAATTGCGTTCCAGCTTGCCCCACGGCTGGAGATAACGCGCCCCGCACACGCGGCAGCGGGCCCGCTGCAGGTTCCTGATCTGCAGCGACTTGAGCAGCCACCAGGCCCGGTCCACCGACATCAGCAGGGTCATTCCGGCCGCTTCCAGCGCCCGTGCCAGTTCGGAATAGGCCGACACCAGGAGCGCGCATTCGTCCGCCTCGTCGCACGCCACGCGCTTGACGCTGTCGTAGATGGCACAGAAGAGCGAAGCCTGCAGGTGGTTCTGGCGTCGCAGGTACCACTGGTCGGAATTGGGAATCTGGCCCTTGCGCGGGGCTTCGCCCCGGATTTCCAGGGACAGCTTGCGCAGGAACCAGCTCGACAGGTGCGTCATTTCCGCCACGATGGGCACGCGCGCACCCAGCCTGAACAGCCGCTCGGCGTTGCGGTACTGGAGTATTTCGGTTTGCAGGGCCCGTTTAGTGGACATGATCGAGCTCACCCTCCCCCAGCAGCAGCGCCCTCGGCAGGGCGGCCGCCGTGCCGGTGGCGTACTGGCGCAGGCAGTTCCACACGGCCGCGCCGCGCCAGCGCAATCCCACCAGCAGCAGCGGCGTGCGCGCCAGGCGGTTGATTTCTTCGGAAGACAGGGCGAGCAGCGTGTCGGCCACTTCCGGCGTGATGCCGAGATTGGCCATGCCCAGATGACGGTCCTGCTGCAGCACTTCGCGGGCGAGATAGATCATGCCCAGGTTGATGTCGGACATGGATTTGCCAAGGGTAGTCACGGCGCGTTTCTCCTCGAGTGAACGGCTTCCCCGCGGGAAGCCCGGAACCACTATAGGGAGAAGCGCTGCGGGGGAGACGGGAGCGGGCTGCGCACGGGCGCGATGCGCGGCCGCGAAAGCGCATGGCGCCAAGGAGTTAGGTGCCGATCCGGGAACGGATCATGGGCCAGCGCGCCCGACTTTGATACTGCCGGGCGCGTGACGGCGGGCGTTACATTTTGGGCAGGGTGACGCCGCTCTGGCCCTGGTACTTGCCGCCGCGGTCCTTGTAGGACACTTCGCAGGCTTCGTCGGACTCGAAGAAAAGCACCTGCGCCACTCCTTCATTGGCGTAAATCTTGGCGGGCAGCGGCGTGGTGTTGGAGAACTCGAGCGTCACGTAGCCTTCCCATTCGGGCTCGAAAGGCGTGACGTTGACGATGATGCCGCAGCGCGCGTAGGTGGACTTGCCCAGGCAGACGGTGAGCACGTTGCGCGGAATGCGGAAATATTCCACCGTGCGCGCCAGCGCAAAGGAGTTGGGCGGAATGATGCACACCGGCGCCTTCACGTCCACGAAGGAATTGGCGTCGAAGTTTTTGGGGTCCACGATGGTGGAATTGATGTTGGTGAACAGCTTGAACTCGTCCGAGCAGCGGATATCGTAGCCGTAGCTCGA
>JAGWTQ010000088.1 GCA_028868905.1 Betaproteobacteria bacterium | reverse complement strand
TTGTTGGCGCGCCAGGTGGGTGTGCCGTACATCGTGGTGTTCATGAACAAGGCGGACATGGTTGACGACAAGGAGCTGCTGGAGCTGGTGGAGATGGAAGTCCGGGAGCTGCTGTCGAAGTACAACTTTCCTGGCGACGACACGCCGATCGTGATTGGCAGTGCGCTGAAGGCGCTGGAAGGCGACCAGTCGGAGATTGGCGAGCCGGCGATCTGGCGCTTGGCTGAAGCGCTGGACACGTACATTCCCGAGCCGAAGCGCGCGATTGACGGTGCGTTTTTGATGCCTGTGGAAGACGTGTTTTCGATTTCGGGTCGTGGCACGGTGGTGACGGGTCGCGTGGAGCGCGGGATCGTCAAGGTGGGCGAAGAACTTGAGATCGTGGGTTTGAAGCCGACGCAGAAGACGGTGTGCACGGGCGTTGAGATGTTCCGCAAGCTGCTGGACCAGGGTCAGGCGGGCGACAACGTGGGGGTGCTGCTGCGCGGCACGAAGCGTGAAGACGTGGAACGTGGTCAGGTGCTGGCGAAGCCGGGATCGATCACGCCGCACACGAAGTTTTCGGCCGAGATTTATGTGCTGTCGAAGGATGAAGGCGGTCGTCATACGCCGTTTTTCCAGGGTTATCGTCCGCAGTTTTACTTCCGGACGACGGACGTGACGGGGGCGATTGAGCTGCCGGCAGGTACGGAGATGGTGATGCCTGGTGACAACGTGTCGGTGACGGTTGCATTGATTGCGCCGATTGCGATGGAAGAAGGGTTGCGCTTTGCGATTCGCGAAGGCGGCCGTACCGTGGGTGCCGGTGTCGTATCCAAAGTAATCGAGTAAAAGGGGACGAAACCATGGCAACAGCCATCACCCATCAGAAAATCCGCATCCGCCTGAAGGCGTTCGACTATCGCCTGATCGACCAGTCGGCGCTGGAAATTGTGGAAACCGCCAAGCGGACCGGCGCAGTGGTCAAGGGGCCGGTGCCCCTGCCCACCCGCATCGAGCGCTTCGACGTGCTGCGTTCGCCTCACGTGAACAAGACGTCGCGCGACCAGTTTGAAATCCGCACGCACCTGCGCCTGATGGACATCGTGGACCCCACCGACAAGACGGTGGATGCGCTCATGAAGCTCGATCTGCCCGCAGGCGTGGACGTGGAAATCAAGTTGTAAGGAATGGGCTGCGGAAGCGATTCCGCGGCAGGCAACAGAAGCAGGAGCCGATCAATTGGAATCGGCACCCGACCCCAGCCAAGGATGGCGAAGGCGGGCAAACAAACATAAGGAAATGGCAATGACACTAGGACTCGTCGGCCGCAAAGTCGGCATGACGCGTGTCTTCACCGACGACGGCGAAGCGGTACCGGTCACCGTTGTTGACGTGGCGGACAATCGCGTCACACAGATCAAGGACCTGGCCACCGACGGCTATGCTGCCGTGCAGGTGACTTACGGCACACGCCGTGCCAGCCGCATCAGCAAGGCGCTTGCCGGCCACCTGGCCAAAGCCGGGGTGATGGCAGGCACCATCGTGCGCGAATTTCGCGTGACGCCCGAACAGCTCGGCACCATGACCCCCGGCGGCACCATCGCGCTCGACGTGTTCCAGGTGGGACAGAAGGTCGACGTGACCGGTACTTCCCAGGGCAAGGGCTTTTCCGGCGCCATCAAGCGCCACCACTTCAGCTCCAACCGGGCCAGCCACGGCAACTCCGTGTCGCACAACAGCCCGGGATCCATCGGCATGGCGCAGGACCCGGGTCGCGTGTTCCCCGGCAAGCGCATGGCCGGTCAGCTCGGCAACGTGCGTCGCACTGCGCAGAACCTCGAAATCGTCCGCATCGACACGGAACGCAAGCTGCTCCTGATCAAGGGCGCTGTTCCGGGGTCCAAGGGTGGCCACGTGATCGTGAGCCCCGCAGCGAAAGGAGGCGCGGCCTAAATGGAACTGAAACTGATTGACGACAACGGTCAGACCAAGTCGACCATTGCCGCTTCCGACGCGCTGTTCGGACGCGAATACAACGAGCCGCTGGTGCATCAGCTGGTGACGGCCTTCCAGGCCAACGCCCGCCAGGGTACCCGTGCGCAGAAGGGGCGCAGCGAAGTGGCCAAGTCCACCCGCAAGCCGTGGCGCCAGAAAGGCACGGGCCGCGCCCGCGCCGGTATGGCTTCCAGCCCGCTGTGGCGTGGAGGCGGCAAGATTTTCCCGGCCAGCCCCGAGGAAAACTTCACCCACAAGATCAACCGCAAGATGTACCGCGCCGGCATTTGTTCCATCCTGTCCCAGCTGGTGCGCGAAGACCGTCTGGCCGTGGTGGAACAGATCGCTCTCGACTCTCCCAAGACCAAGGTATTGGCCGGCAAGATCAAGGGCATGGGTTACGACCGCGTGCTGATCATCACCGACAACCTGGACGACAACCTGTATCTGTCTTCCCGCAACCTGCCCAATGCGCTGGTGCTGGATGTGACGGAAGCCGATCCGGTCAGCCTCATCCGCTTTCCCAAGGTCGTGCTGACCTTGGGTGCGGTCAAGAAACTCGAGGAGGTGCTGGCATGAGCGCCCAAATCAACGAAGCACGCCTGTTGCAGATCATCGACGCGCCCGTGGTGTCCGAAAAAGGCACGTTCGTGGCCGACAAGCACCAACAGGTCATTTTCCGCGTGGTGAGCGATGCCACCAAGCCTGAAATCAAGGCCGCGGTGGAACACCTGTTCAAGGTGCAGGTCGAAAGCGTCCAGGTGCTCAACGTGAAAGGCAAGGTCAAGCGTTCCGGCCGCTTCATCGGCAAGCGCAAGGACTGGAAAAAGGCGTATGTCTGCCTCAAGCCTGGTCAGGAAATCAATCTGGTGGCGGGGGAATAAACCATGGCAATCGTCAAGATGAAACCCACTTCCCCCGGACGCCGCGGCGTCATCCGGGTGGTAAATACTGGTCTGCACAAGGGAGCTCCCGTTGCAGGCCTGGTGGAAAAGCAGTCCAAGAAGGCAGGCCGCAACAACAACGGTCACATCACGACCCGTCACCAGGGTGGTGGTCATCGCCAGCACTACCGCATGGTGGATTTCCGTCGCAACAAGGACGGCATCCAGGCCGTGGTGGAACGCCTGGAATACGATCCCAACCGGACGGCCAACCTGGCGCTGCTGTGCTACGCCGACGGCGAGCGTCGCTACATCATTGCGCCCAAGGGCGTGGCCCAGGGAGCCCAGCTCATGAGCGGTGTCGACGCGCCGATCAAGGCGGGCAATTGCCTGCCGCTGCGCAACATCCCGGTGGGTAGCACCATCCACTGCATCGAAATGCAGCCGGGCAAGGGTGCCCAGCTGGCCCGCTCTGCCGGAACTTCGGTTCAGCTGCTGGCCCGTGAAGGCGCGTACGCGCAGCTGCGTCTGCGGTCCGGTGAAATCCGGCGCGTGCACGTGGACTGCCGGGCCACCATCGGCGAAGTCGGCAACGAGGAACATAACCTGCGTTCCATCGGCAAGGCCGGTGCCCAGCGCTGGCGCGGCATCCGACCGACCGTCCGTGGCGTGGCCATGAACCCGATCGATCACCCGCACGGTGGTGGTGAAGGCAAGACGGCAGCTGGCCGCCATCCGGTCAGCCCCTGGGGTGTACAGACCAAGGGCTATCGCACACGCAAGAACAAGCGCACGAACAACATGATCGTTCGTCGCCGTCATTCCGCTTAAAGGTAACGACCTATGGCACGTTCGATTAAAAAAGGACCGTTTGTTGACGGTCATCTGATGAAAAAAGTGGAAACCGCTGTGGCCTCCAAGGACAAGCGACCTATCAAGACCTGGTCGCGCCGCTCCACGGTGCTTCCGGATTTTGTCGGCCTCACCATTGCCGTGCACAACGGCAAGCAGCACATCCCGGTGTACATCACCGAGAACATGGTGGGCCACAAGCTGGGTGAGTTTTCGCTGACCCGCACTTTCAAGGGCCATGCCGCGGACAAGAAAGCCGCGCCGGCCAAGAAATAAGGAGCCCGAACCATGAACGCACAAGCAACACTGCGCGGCGTGCGCCTCTCGGCCCAGAAAGGCCGGCTGGTTGCCGACCAGGTTCGGGGCATGAAGGTGGACCAGGCGCTTAACCTGCTGACTTTCAGCCCCAAGAAAGGGGCCAAGATCATCAAGAAAGTGCTGGAATCCGCAATTGCCAACGCTGAGCACAACCTCGGCCTGGATGTGGATGAGCTCAAGGTATCCACCATCTATGTGGAAAAGGGGCCGGTCATGAAGCGCTTCACGGCGCGGGCCAAGGGACGGGGCAACCGCATCGTCAAGCCCACTTGCCACATCTATGTCACTGTCGCGGACAAGGAATAACCATGGGTCAGAAAATTCATCCAACAGGCTTCCGCCTGAGCGTGCTCAAGAACTGGAGTTCCA
>JAGWTQ010000033.1 GCA_028868905.1 Betaproteobacteria bacterium | reverse complement strand
CGTCGTCGTCGATCAACAGCACTTTCACCATGAATTGTGTTCCAGTACGGTTCAGGTTTTCATCATAATCAAGCACTGGCGCCGATCTCCCATCGGCACGATCCACTTTACAACTTTTTACGCCCCCTTACGCAATCCGCAAACCTTTTAACATCCGAACACGCCCTGGCCCTCCAAGCCCTTAAAAGACCGGGATTCGGGCAGCTATTCACCGGATTGCCTCAGCAGGTTTCCACTACCATGAATCCAGGTACTGCGGCATTGGCCGCTTGCCCGACGGACACTATCATTTCACCCTGGAGATTCCCTCATGAGCCTCATCGGCGGTTTGAGCAGCCTGACCAACCCTACCTCCCTGCTTCTCAACGGCGCAAGCCAGATCTCGTCCATTGGCAGCGGCGGTGGTGACGGGGATGGCGACGGCTCCGGAGCCAAGGGCGTGGGCGGCGGCAATTTCATTCAAGCCATCACACAGGCCTTGTCGCAGTCGGGCCTGGGCAATCTTTCGCAGACCGGTTCCACTTCGTCGACCAGCACCGACAGCACCTCTTCGCCACAATCACCGCAAGCCGCGATGCAAGCATTCCTGCAAAACCTTTTTGCAGCCCTTCACCAGGCAGGCAACGTGGCAGGACAAGCCGGCGGCCACCACGGCCATCATCAGGGCCAGGGCGGCGGCGCCATGGCCACGGGACTGCAAAACCTGATCCAGCAGCTCTCTGCCGCCGGTTCAAGCAGCGGGGCGACTTCTTCAAGTTCGGGAACCTCGACCGGCAACACCATCAGTGCCCTGCAAAGCAGCTTCCAGAATCTCGTAACCGCCATGGACAGCAGTTCGGGAACCGGTACCGCCAGCACGGCCACCACAGCCAATTCCCCCAACCTGCAAGCCTTCCTGCAGAACCTGCTGCAGGACGTGCAGAACAACGGCACCAACCTGACTCTGGGCTCTTCGGTCAGCACCGCAGCCTGAGCTTTGAATCCCGCCGGCAGGGCTCCCAGCCCTGCCGTCTGCAGGCCAGGCTGCGGCAGAACCGCGGCGAATTGACTATAATGGCCGTGATGAACCGCAGGATTCCGGCCGCAAGCCTTTCCTTCCATGCTTGAATTCGCCTCCTCGTGGCGTCGCGGCGTCGCCGCCCTCGCCCTGATGGTCTCTCCCCTCCTGACCCTGGCATCCCCTGTCAACCCGCCGGAACCGCCCAGCGTTTACCTGGAAGAGCTGACTTCCCCCGAACTGCGGGCCCTGATCGCTTCCGGAACCACCACGGCGCTGATCCCCATCGGCGGAACAGAACAAAACGGGCCGCACATGGTGCTGGGCAAGCACAACGTGCGCGTGCGCATTCTGGCCGGGGCCATCGCCCGCCAGCTGGGCCATGCGGTGGTCGCGCCGGTGATTGCCTACGTGCCGGAAGGCGCCATCGATCCACCGGCAGCACACATGCGCTATGCCGGAACCCTGTCGGTTTCCGGGCAGGCGTTTGAAGCCGTGCTCGAAGGGGCTGCGCTCAGCCTCAAACAGCATGGTTTCCGCCATGTGGTGTTCGTGGGGGATCACGGGGGCTACCAGAAGCTGGAAACCCGCGTGGCCGAGCGCCTGAACCGACAGTGGACAGGGCATTCCCCATGCCGGGCCCATGCCCTGACGGCCTATTACGACGCGGCCCAGGAACCCTTTGCGGCCGATCTGGAAAAGCATGGCTTCAGCGCAGCCCAGATCGGTACCCACGCAGGCCTGGCGGATACCGCCCTGGCGCTGGCCGTGGACCCCGCCCTGGTGCGCCCCGCCGCCCAGGCCTCGGCCGTGCCGGATGCGGCCGGCGTACATGGCGACCCGCGACCGGCCACGGCCGCCCTGGGTGAAGCGGGCGTGCGGCGGATTGTGGAAACATCGGTGAACGCCATCCGCGCCATGACGGCAGCCGACGACCGTACCCATGAATTGAATACTCCAAGGAGATGATGTTGAAACAGACACGAACGATGACGGGACTGCTTGCGCTGGCTGCCCTGGGCGCCCTGGGGTTGGTTTCCCTGCAAGGAACCGCAGCCGACGAAACGGCCGTCACGCCGGTCGTCACGGTCCATGGCATGCCGCCGGTCGTGGACCCCAGCAACCTCTACAGTGAAACGGGCCCCGATCACCTGAGCGACGCAGTACGCAACGACCTGCCGCGCATTTACGTGCCCAACCTGCGTTCCAACGACGTTTACGTGATCGACCCCGCCACCTTCAAGGTGGTGGACCGCTTCAAGGTGGGGCACGCCCCTCAGCACGTGGTGCCTTCCTGGGACCTGCGCACCCTGTGGGTGGCCAACAACGACGAACGCCACAACAACGGCAGCCTCACTCCCATCGATCCGCGCACGGGCAAACCCGGAGCGCCAGTGCCGGTGGATGATCCCTACAACATGTATTTCACGCCCGACGGCACTTCGGCCATCGTGGTGGCTGAAGCCCGCCGCCGCCTCGATTTTCGCGATCCGCACAGCATGAAAATGCAATATTCGATCGAAACGCCCCAGTGCGGCGGCATCAATCACGCGGACTTTTCCATTGACGGCCACTATGCCCTGTTCACCTGCGAATTCAACGGCAGCATCGTCAAGATCGATCTCGACCAGCGCAAGGTGGCGGGCTACCTGAAACTCCAGATGCCGCGCACCCGTTTCGTGGACACGCCCAGCGGCGCCGCCCGGGGCACGACGGAAATCTGCAGCGCTGCCCGCGGCATGCCGCAGGACATTCGCGTGTCGCCCGACGGCAAGCGCTTCTACGTGGCGGACATGGACGCGGACGGCGTTCACATCGTGGATGGCGACGCCTTCAAGGAAGTCGGCTTCATCAGCACCGGCCCCGGGGCCCATGGCCTCTACCCCAGCCGCGACGGCAAGCTGTTGTACGTGGCCAACCGCGGCTCGCATAAAGTCCATGGCGGTCCGCACGGCCCCGGCAGCGTCACCGTCATCGACTTCGCCACCGGCAAGATCGTGAACCACTGGTCCATTCCGGGGGGAGGCAGCCCCGACATGGGCAACGTCAGCGCCGACGGCAAAACGCTCTGGCTGTCAGGCCGCTTCGACGACGTGGTCTATCGTTTCGACACCCACAGCGGAGCCGTGTCACAGATCAAGGTGGGCGAAGAACCCCATGGCCTGACCGTGTGGCCGCAACCGGGCCGTTATTCGCTCGGCCACACCGGAAACCTGCGCTGAACATGAAAACGGCTGCCGCGCTCGGATTGTGCATGGCACTGGTGGCCTGCGGGCAGTTGCCGGTGCGTGTGCTGGACGAAAACGAGCGCGGCGTGGTGATTCAGGGTACGGTGGATCGCGCGCATGCGGAACAGGCGGCAGAAAAATCCTGTGCCCGCTTTCACCGGCACGCCCGCTTCAATCAGATGGATTCGTTTCGCGACTACGTGTTCGACTGCGTGAACTGAAAGCCCCCGTGGCTTAGCCGGTGCTCCAGTTGCGTGGTCGCTTCATGCCGGCGATGCGGCAGGCCTGCTGCACATAGCCGTAAGGGAAGAGCTCGAACAGTTTGTTGCGCGCTTCCGACCCAAACCGTTGCGCCAGGTGCTTGATGGAAAACCGCGCATCGGGCGCGATCAAGTGGCTTTCGTAATAACCCCGCATGAAGCGGATGACGTCCCAGTGGTCCTCCGTCAAGACGATGTTTTCCTGGAGCGCAAAATGCTCGGCCCAGGACTCATCCCAGTCCATGGGGTTGATCAGGTAACCGTCCTCGTCGAGGCATTGTGCGTCCATGGGTGCATCATAGGGTCCTTGCCCTCCCCCTGACATACCCCCTTGGTTGTAGCCCGGATGGGGGGTCCCACCCCGGAAAATCCCCACAGGTATCACCTAACCACCTGTTAATGATATGCTTTTCTCGGCCCCATCCATTCTTACAAATCAGGCCTGATGAAAACAATCCGCCTTTTTTCGGAAAACGGTTTTTTGCTTCAAAGCCTGAAGGAAGCGGTGGACGCAATTCCAGCCGCCCTTTTCGTCAAGGATACCGCCAGCAGGATCCTGCTCATGAACCGCGCCTGCGAAGAACAATGGGGCATCCCTTTTGCCGAAATCCGCGGCACCGATGGCGGCGCTTTTTTCCCGCCCGACCAGATGGACTGGTTTCGTGCCAAGGACCGCGAAGTGTTCGCCGGCGGCAGCCAGGTGGATTTCGAGGAAACGTTCTGGAACGCCAAGCTGCGGCAGAACCGCACCGGACACACCTTCAAGAAGCCGCTATTTTCATCCGACGGCTCACCGATCTGTCTGGTTTGCACCACATTCGACATCACGCAGCGGCAGCAACTGGAAAACAGCCTGAGCGAGCGTGAAGCGCGCTATCGAGGCGTCATTGAAACCGCCGCAGACGGCTTCTGGTGCGTGGATACGGAAGCGCGCCTGCTGGAAGTCAACGACGCCTATGTGCGCAAGTCCGGCTACAGCCGGGAAGAGCTGCTGGGCATGAAAGTCCCGGACCTGGAAGCCCGTGAAACCCCTGCCCAGACCGCGGCCCACATCCGAACCGTTCTGGAACAGGGCTATGACCGCTTCGAATCCGTTCATCGCCGCAAGGATGGCAGCCTCTGGCCGGTGGAAGTGGTGGTGAGCTATTGGCCGCTGGAAGAAGGCCGGTTCTTCGTTTTCTGCAAGGACCTTTCGGAAGCGCGCAAGGCCAACGAGCTGATGCGGATTGCCACACTCATCTACCAGACCAGTGCTGAAGCGGTCATGGTGACCGACACGGACAACAACATCATCGACGTCAACCCGGCATTCACCCATCAGACCGGCTATACCCTGGATGAGGTGTACGGACGCAATCCCCGCATGCTGCAGTCCGGCAAGCACACCAAGCCATTTTACGAAGAACTCTGGCAGGCCCTGCTGCAGCAAGGAAACTGGCAGGGAGAACTGTGGGATCGCCGCAAGGACGGTTCGCTGCACGTCAAGCTGGCCAACATCAGCCTGATCCGCAACGAGGACGGCAGCATCTACCGCCACGTGGCCCAGTTTTTCGACATCACCGACCGCAAGCAGAAGGAAGAGCTGATCTGGACGCAGGCCAATTACGACACCCTCACCGGACTGCCCAACCGCCGTCTGTTCCATGACCGCCTGGAACAGGAAACCAAAAAGGCAAACCGTTCGGGACAGCCACTCGCCCTGCTGTTCATCGACCTTGATCGCTTCAAGGAAGTCAACGATACCCTGGGACACGCCAAAGGGGACGTGCTCCTGGTGGAAGCGGCACGCCGCATCACCGCCTGCGTGCGTGATACCGATACGGTGGCGCGCCTGGGTGGCGACGAGTTCACGGTCATTCTCAACGAATTCGGCGATCTCGCCAGCCTGGAACGGATTGCCCAGACCATCATCAACCGGCTGGCCGAAGCGTTCGAACTGGGTGGAGATGAGCTGTGCTACGTCTCGGCCAGCATCGGCATCACGCTCTATCCCAACGATGCCAGCAATCTGGACGAGCTCATGCGCCATGCCGACCAGGCCATGTATGTGGCCAAGGCGGAAGGTCGCAACCGTTTCAACTATTTTGTTCCATTCATGCAGCACGAGGCACAGGAAAAGCTGTCGTTGACCAACCAGCTGCGCCAGGCCTTATCGCGCGGGGAACTGGAAGTCCACTATCAGCCGATCGTGGAAGCCGCCACGGGACGCCTGGACAAGGCAGAAGCCCTGCTGCGCTGGAACCATCCCCAGCGCGGCCAGATCCCGCCCGACCGCTTCATCCCGCTGGCGGAAGAGTCGGGGCTGATTCGCGAAATCGGGGAATGGGTTTTTCAGCAGGCGATCGCCAACATCGAACGCTGGAGGGATCGGTACAACCGCATCATCCAGGTGAGCGTGAACAAGTCGCCCATCCAGTTCGACCACCCTCACAGCAACGACTGGATCGGGCAACTGGAGCGCACCGGCCTACCCGGAAACTGCATCACCGTCGAAATCACGGAACGGCTCCTGCTTAAGGATTCGCCCGGGCTGCGGCAACGGCTGTTGAGCTTCCGCAACGCCGGCATCGAAGTGTCCATCGACGATTTCGGAACAGGTTTCTCCGCCCTTTCCTACCTCAAGCAGTTCGACATCGACTACCTCAAGATCGACCGTTCCTTCGTGAGCAACCTCACCCAGCAGGAAAGTGCCCAGGCGCTGACGGAAGCCATCATCGTCATGGCCCACAAACTGGGCATCAAGACCGTGGCCGAGGGGGTGGAAACCCTGATGCAGCGGGAACTGCTCACGGCTTTCGGGTGTGACTACCTGCAGGGTTTCCTGTTTTCGCGTCCGCTGCCGCTCCACGATTTTGAAAAGCGGCTGCAGCAGGAAACTGCGTCGTGATCGCCTCCAGCCGCATCCGCATCAAGCGGGCTTACGATCCGCCCGAACCCGGGGACGGCACGCGCCTGCTGGTGGACCGCCTCTGGCCGCGCGGCCTGCGCAAGGAAGACGCCGCCCTGCAGGGCTGGGAAAAAGATCTGGCGCCGAGCACCGGGCTGCGCCAATGGTTTGGGCACGACCCCGCACGCTGGGAGGAATTCAGGCGCCGCTACCTGGCGGAAATGGCCCTCAACCCGGAACCCTTCGAAGCCGTGCGCAAGCTCGCACGTTCCGGCACCGTCACCCTCGTTTACGCGGCACGCGACGAGGCCCATAACCACGCCCTGGTGCTGCGCGATTTCCTGCTGGGAAATGTCAGTTGAGGGCGCTCGCCAGCAGCTTGTGGTAACGGTTGACCACTGCTCAGGCCCGGAGCAGCGTTATACTGACTCCATGCCGACCCGACCCCGCCGCTCCGCGCGGCACCTTGCCGGCCTGTTGCCGGCCTTTGCGTTGCTCGCGTTCCCGTTGCTTGCCAGTGCAGCCCATACGGCCCCTTCGCCGGATGCAACGCCGTGGTGGATGTGGTCACTGGGCATGTTCGTGGTCTGTTTTTTCATGGGCATTGCGGCCGTTCCGGCCGGCGTCGGCGGGGGCGTCCTGTTCGTGCCCATCGTGAGCGGCTTTTTCCCCTTTCACCTCGATTTCGTGCGCGGAGCGGGATTGCTCGTGGCCATGGCCAGCACCCTCTCGGCCGGCCCTTCCCTGCTCAGGAACGGCATGGCAAGCCTGCGCCTGGTGATGCCGCTGGCCCTGTCCGCCGCCCTCAGCTCCATGGCGGGGGCCATGGTGGGGCTTGCCCTACCGGCGCAAAGCGTCCAGATCCTGCTGGGGCTCGCCATCCTGGCCATCGCGATGCTCATGATGCTGTCGAATAAATCGGAGTTTCCCCACGTGCCAAAACCCGATGCCTGGTCCCGCTACCTGGGCATCCACGGCGTGTTCCACGACACCATTTCCGGCCGCAACATCCCCTGGCACGTGCACCGCACCCCCGCCGGCATCGCCCTTTTTCTCGGCATTGGCTTCCTGGGTGGATTGTTTGGCGTGGGCGCCGGCTGGGCCAATGTGCCCGGCCTCAACCTGATGATGGGCGTCCCCCTCAAGCTGGCTGCCGCCTCCTCCAGCCTGATCCTGTCCGTGGCCAGCGCTTCGGCCACCTGGTATTACCTCAACAGCGGCGCCATCCTGCCCGTCATCGCCGTGCCTTCGGTGATCGGCATGATGATGGGAGCGCGCATCGGCGCCCACCTGCTCACAGTGCTCAATCCGGCCGTGGTGCGCAAAGTCGTGATTGCCGCCTTGCTGTTTTCAGGATTGCGCTCGCTGCTCAAGGGCCTGGGGTACTAAGCGGCCATGAACCATCCCCCTCCCATGCCGCCCGAGGAAAAGCGCTATGCCGATGTGCTGCACTGGGGCAGCCTGGCGGGTTTCGTGATGCTGGTGGCGGCATTCCTGCTTTATGTCACGGGCGCCCTCGATGCTCAGGCCCCTCTCGACCAACTGCCCCAGCTCTGGAAACTATCCACCGCGGACTACCTCGCGGCAACCCATGGCGCCGCCGGCTGGCACTGGATCGCTTCGCTCGACAAGGGAGACTCCCTGAGCCTGCTGGGGATCGCCCTGCTGTCGGCCTGCCCCATTGTCAGCATCGCCTCGGTGATTCCCCTCTACCTGCGGGAAAAAAATTACGTCTATGCAATCCTGTGCCTCATGACCGCAGTCGTGCTGCTGTACGCGGCTTCCGGAGCGACCCTTTTCGGGCACCTCTGAACGGAGATCCTCATGTACCAACGCATCCTCATCGCCACGGACGGCAGCAAAACCTCCGAGCCGGCTTTGCTGGAAGCCATACGGCTTGCCAGGAATCTGAATGCGCAGTTGCGCGTGGTGTACGTGGTGGACGAAGCCTACATCCTGGGCGGCGCCGAATTCGTGGACCGCACCGCCATCGAACGGGCCTGGGTGAAGACGGGACAGCAGGCCCTGGAGCGCGCCCAGCAGCTTGCCAGTGCCGAACACCTCGCGATAGAAACCCGACTGCTCGAAACTGAAGTGCTGGGTGAAAACGTGGCGGACGCCATCATTCAGGAAGCCCGCCATTGGCCTGCCGACCTCATCGTGGCGGGAACCCATGGACGCAAAGGTCTGCGACATCTGCTGCTGGGCAGCATCGCCGAAGGGATGATCCGCGCAAGTCCGGTACCGATCCTGCTGGTGCCCGTGGCCGTTGCCCGGGCTCAGGGCCATCACTGAACCGGTTGATTCACCCGCCCGCCGGGCGGGTTTCCACCAGAATCTTGTTCAGGTGGTAGGCCAGTTTCTCCGCGTCCGAAGCCTGCTCTTGCACATACAGGGTTGCGAACTTTTCCGGACCCAGTTTCTGAATGGCGCGCAAGGCGCTTTCAAACACGGTGTGGTCATACAGTGCGGTGGTGCGCGTATTCATCGGCTCATCCCCCTCTCGTGACAGGCTTTCTGTAATCGCTGCATTCCCGGAGCATGGGGTATTCTACCTCCGTCCGGAACTCATTGCTGCCACCGCCCCGGTGCTACACTTCAGTCATTAGCACCAGTATGCCGGAGCCTCTTTTTGAAATCCGAACAACAAAACAAAATCGGAATAGTCGGTTTCCTGATCCTCGCGACGCTGACACTGGTGGCCGGCATATCGGTCTATGCCGTCATGTTCCGCGCATCAGAAGACATCCTGAGCAAAACCCTCCAGCTCTCCCTCAAAAGCGGTGAAGCCCTGGTCAGCAGCAGCATCAACGGGGAACTGGTGAACGCACAGATGATGGTCAACAAACCATCCGTCATCGAAAACCTGTCCCGAATTGATGCAACCCCCTCCCGTCATGAAAGCGTTGATGCGCTCAACCGCATGGCAAAGAACTTTGTTTCGTCAGGACGGTTCAGTGCAGTTTCCTTCCATGACGCTGCAGGCACTGAAGTGGCGGCATCCGGGAGTTTCATAAAAAACCAGGACCAGCACATCACCCTGCATGCGCCTGTCGATGCCTCCCTGCTGTGGGACAAGCGATTTGTCCTGCATGCCCGCCTCGTCATTCGGGATGCCCGGGAAAACCGGATTGGAAGCGTGCTGTTTGAATCCGGACTGTCTTCCCTTGAAACAGCCATCAGCGACATGGCTGCCGTGGGCAACACCAGCGAAGTCGCCCTGTGCAGCACGGTCAGCGCCGGCGAAATGGACTGTTACCTGAGAAATGCTTCGGTCAGCCAGTTCAAACGCCTTCAGCGCGTCGTGGACAATGCGGCACTGCCCATGAACTATGCCCTTGAAGGGGGCACCGGTGTCATCTTCGCGAAAGACTACCGCCGGCAAAACGTGGCTGCCGCCTATTCCCCTGTCAGCCGCCTGGGCATCGGCATGGCCCTGAAAATCGACCGCGCGGAACTCTATGATCCGATCACCCAGCAACTGAAGCGCGTGGCCATCCTTTTGTTCGCCCTGGTGCTGGCTGGCGGCCTGATGCTCTACCTGATGGTCTCCCCCCTGGTCCGAAAGCTGATCGATTCGAGGCGGGAGGCTGTTCGCAATTTCCAGGAACTGCAAAGGCTAAGCGAAAAGAATTCCATCCTGTTGCGAAATGCCAGCGACGGCCTCCACATCCTGGACCAGGACGGCACGCTCATCGAGTGCAGCGATTCCTTCTGCCACATGCTGGGCTACACGCGCGACGAGCTGCTTGGAAGAAATGTGTCCCACTGGGATGCGATGCTGACGGCAGAGGAACTTCGCACTGCCCTGAAAGAGCGATTGTTCCGCCAGGAGCACAGTCTTTTCGAAACGCAGCATCGGCAGAAGGACGGCACAATCATCGATGTGGAGGTCAGCAGCCGTCCCATTCCCCTGGAAGGCCGGATGGTGCTGTTCAGCTCTTCGCGCGACATTACCGAACGCATTCAACTCCACGAAGCCCTGCGCCACGAACGCGACTTCATGGACGCCATTTTTCAGTCGGCCGGCTCCCTCATCCTGGCCATCGACAGAAATGGGTGCATTGTCCGATTCAATCGCGCGGCCGAAGCCTGTTCCGGTTACACCTTCGAAGAAGTACGAAACAAGCCGTTCTTCTGGAAAACCTTTCTTCTTGAGGAGCAGCAATCCCAGGTGGAATCCGTGTTCCGGACCGCCCTTTCCGGAAACATCCGGACGCGTTATGAAAACGCCTGGGTTTCCCGCGAAGGAAAAATCCGGGTATTGGACTGGGCCAATACGCTGATTTTCGATGCCCGGGGGAAAATGGAATATCTTCTTGCCGTAGGCATCGACATCACGGAACGCAAACAGGCCGAATCCCTGATACGGATCCAGTCCAATGCCCTGAATGCCAGCACCAACGGCATCGCCATTGCGGACGCCGCCGACCCGGAACTGCCCCTGATCTACGTCAATCCGGCCTTTGAAGAAATCACCGGCTACTCCGAATCCGAGTTGCTCGGAAAGAATTGCAGGTTCCTGCACAGGACTGACCGGGACCAGCCAGACCTGAACGAAATTCGCAGCGCGTTGCGGGAAGGCCGGACGGGAAAGGCGACGCTGCGCAATTACCGGAAAGACGGTTCGCTGTTCTGGAACCGGCTGCACATTTCCCCGATACGGGACGAGAACGGCCAGGTGACCCACTTTCTCGGCGTCAGCAATGACATTACAGATCGCCGAAACGCCGAAGAGTACATGAGACTGGTTGCGAGTGTTTTCCATCATGCCGATGAAGCAATCGTCATCACGGACGCCCGGGCCTCGATTCTTGAAGTCAATCCGGCCTTCACCCGGATGACCGGGTATGAACGCGAAGAAGTGCTGGGGAAAAACCCGGATGTGTTGCGCTCGGAACAGCATGACGCCGCGTTTTATGAGGACTTGTGGAAAAAACTTGCCGTGGAAGGCCATTGGTCCGGAGAAGTCTGGAACAAGCGAAAGAACGGCGAAATCTATCCGGCCCGGATGACGCTTTCAGCAATCAGGAATGCCGATGGGGAAACCATACGCCACGTGGCCCTGTTTTCCGACATCTCGGATTTGAAAGCGCAGCAGCAGGCCCTTGAGCGCATGGCCCACCACGATGCGCTGACGGGGCTGCCCAACCGGAATCTGCTCGGTGACCGGCTGGATATGGCCGTCGCCCTGGCCAAGCGAAACCAGGAAAGATTCGCGGTCTGCTTTGTTGACCTGGACGGGTTCAAGGCCGTCAACGACAGCCTGGGGCACAATGCCGGCGACCTTTTGCTGGTTGAAATCGCCTCCAGATTGCATGCCGTTTCCCGCGCCACCGATACCGTGTCCCGCCTGGGCGGCGACGAATTCGTTTTGATCTTCACAAACATCGTCGACGAAGCGGAATGCCGGCAACTGACGGAAAGAATTCTCGCAGCAATCAAGGAGCCCATCCCGGTCTGCGGTCACGAAGTGCGGATATCAGCCAGCATCGGCGTCGCGCTGTTCCCGGACGTCGGCACCGACGGGCATGACCTGCTCCGGCTTGCAGATCAGGCGATGTATGCGGCAAAGCAGTCCGGACGCGAGCGGATCACCTTTTCGCGACCGCACGGCACGGATCCACAGGATTAAAAGCGCGACGTCGCCGCCTCCGCCGCCTCCAGCGCGCCTTCCAGGTACCCCCCCTGCCCTGGTGCGGTTTCAGTGCCCGACAGCACCAGACGCCCCGACCACAGCGATTCAAACGAAGCAGGAACGCCATAGGCCGGATGCCCCAGGGGCGGTTCCCAATCGGCTCGCGTGGCGGTATCGGGTTGTTGCGCCCAATCCAGCAGATGAACGGCCACCGGTGCCAATGCTTCCGGGCCGAACAGACGCGCCAGCTGGGCCAGCGCTGCTTCCTTGAGGGCCGTCTCGCCGAGTGCCTGGCGTGCGGCGGGAGAAAGGCCCATGAAGCCGAACAAGGCAGGCTGACCCCGCGGCAGCGAGGCATCGTGAATTTCCATCATCGGGCCCACAAAACTGCTTGCCGTGCCTGAAAATCCCTTATCAATCCAGAATGGCTTCGCGTACACCGCCAGCAATTTGGCCTGCCCCGCCATCCAGGTGGGCGTGTTTTCACACCAGCGGGTCACGGGTTCCGGCAAAGCCGGACTGAACGTCATCCGGTTCACAAGGCGCGGGGGCAGCGCCAGGATCACGCGTTCGGCGATTGCCAGGGGCTTCCCATCGGCCCCGGCCAGTTCGAGCAAGCCTTCCGGCATTTCCCGAAGGCTTGAAACCTGCAGGTTACAACGGATGAGGGATGAAGGCAGCGCGGCCTCCAGCGCCTCCACCAGCGCCTGCATGCCCCCCTGCAGGCGCATGGAACGGGGTTCCGTGTTGAACCCGCGCTCGTAGCGCTGCGGCGCTTCCAGCTTGAAGCGCTCCACCAGAATGGCGCCCCGGGTTTGTTGCTCGAATGCGGCAAGGCCCAGCTCGTCCACCAGCCCTCGCAGGCGTGGCTGCATGTCCGGCCAGAACCAGGCGGGGCCAAGGTCGAAGCGCGCACGGGCGCCAGTCCCCTCCACCGACAAAATGCGCCCCCCCAGACGCTGCCGCGCTTCAAGCAACCGGCACTCCACACCGCGGCGATGCAGCAGGTAGGCCGCATAAAGGCCGGAGAGCCCCCCGCCCACGATGGCGCAAGCGACGCGCATCAGAAGGATTCCGTTTTGGGCCGCAGATCGAGTTCCTGGGTCCAGGCCGATGCAGGCTGGTGGGCGAGCTGCCAGTAGGTTTCCGCTACGGCGTCCGGATCCAGGCATCGCTCGCGAACCAGGTCCGGAAAACGCGCGCGGCTGCGCGCCGACCACAGGATGCCGTCCAGAACCACATGGGTCACATGCAACCCCTGTCCCTGGTATTCGCGGGCCAGCGACTGGGCCAGTCCGCGCAAGGCGAACTTGGCCGAGGCGAAAGGCGCAAAGTGGGCACCACCGCGCAAGCTCGCTGTTGCCCCGCTCAGGATGAGCGTGCCTGCGCCGCGCTTCAGCATTCCGGGAAGCGCAGCCTGGCAGGTATTGAAGGCGGTCAGCACATTGCTGCGCCAGGCCTGTTCAAAATCCGGCGCCCGCACTTCCAGAAAAGATCCTCGTACCAGGGCGGCCGCGTTGTGCACCAGCACGGCCGGGCTGCCGAAATCCCCTTCGATGGCGCGCAAGACCTCGACTGAAGCTTCCGGGTCGGCAAGGTCGGCCGTGTACAGGTGCACTTCGGGCAGGGGTTGGGCAGGGCCGGTGCGTGCAATGCCGGCCACGTGAAAACCGCCGTCCAGAAAGCGGCGAGCCAATGATTGCCCCAGGCCATCCCCATATCCGGCAATCACCAACAAGGGTTTTTGCGAAGCACTCTTCACAGCAGGAACCCGAACCTTTCCTGTGAACCCGGCAACCCATGCACCAGCGATCACTCCTGCATATAGGGTTTGACCATCGATTCAAACTCCGACTCCGAATCGCATTTTCCGCCATTCACGGTGCATGCGACGCTGCGCTGGGTTTTTCCGAGACTTTTGACGCTTTTTTCTTCCTCGTAGGATCCGTATTCCTTGCCTTCGGACAGGTCATACAAAACCAGGGAATGGCTAGAAACTGTTTTTTTCTTGCCCTGCGACGTTTTGACATCGATCAGGATGAAGCACTTGCCAAGCTTCGCATTGGCATGTTGGGTATAGGTCGCCGCCGTGGCTCCCTCCGTTCCGGGAATCATGCCGTCGCCCCAGCGCTTTTCAAAATACTTTCTCGCGGTTTTTTTGCAATGCAGGCCGGTCGGGGTTTCATGCTCCTCGTCCGCCAACGCCTGCAGCGCATAGACCCCACAGAAAACCAGAATGATGATCTTCAGTATTTTCATGATGTCCCGCCTTGGTGCTGTCCAGCCAGCGCAGTTTGATTTTTGGTTATATGGAAACATAAAACAGGCATATGGCCGCGTTTGACTTCTGCCCTGTCACAATCTAACGGAAAGGGCCTTAAAGTGCCAACACCTTAACAAGACATTACCGACGATCTTCCGGCAACCAGAGGAGAATAGGCGGGTCAGGCAGGCGCCTGAAAATCCTGTTGCTTTGGTATTGATGGGATGAATGAGGGAACAGGTGTTGGGATACTGCTGAAACCTGCCCCAATTCGGGACAACTGGCGGAGAGGGTGGGATTCGAACCCACGGTACGGATAACCGTACGCCTGATTTCGAGTCAGGTACATTCGACCACTCTGCCACCTCTCCGAGCCGCGCATTATACCCCGTTGCCGGCCAAACGGGACTGCTTTTGCTCCAGTTCCTCCCAGCGCGCCATCGCGGATTCGATGCAGGCCTCCAGTTCGGCATGGCGCGCCTGCAAAACGCGCACGGCATCCGGCCCGCCCTTGTACAGCTCGGGGTCCGCCAGCTGGCCGGCAATCCCGGCCTGTTCGGCTTCCATCGCCTCGATCTGCTGGGGCAACGCCTCGAGATCGCGCGTTTCCTTGTAACTCATTTTTTCCGGGCGTGCCCTGGCCTTCTCGGCGGCTATCGCCGGGGCCTTGTCCTTGCCGGGGCGCTCCGCAGGCGAGGACGCCGTTGCATCAGCCTGCGTCGCCAGGTAGCGCACCCAGTCGCTGTAGCCGCCCGCGTTTTCGACGACGCCGCCCTGGCCATCCAGCACAATCACCTGGGTCACCACGTTGTCGAGGAAGGCACGGTCATGGCTGACCAGGAAAAGCGTGCCATCGTAGTCGGCCAGCAGGGATTCCAGCAGGTCCAGGGTTTCGATGTCGAGATCGTTGGTGGGCTCGTCCAGCACCAGGACATTGGCCGGCCTGGCAAAAAGGCGCGCCAGCAGCAGGCGGTTGCGTTCGCCGCCGGACAGCGACTTGACCTTGGCGCGCACCCGTTCCGGCGAAAAGAGAAAATCGCCCAGGTAGCTCACCACGTGCTTGCGCACCCCCTGGATTTCAACGAAATCAGCGCCCGGGCTGATGGTGTCGGACAGGGTTGCTTCCGGGTCCAGCTGGCTACGCAGCTGGTCGTAATAGGCCACGGCGAGCCGCGTGCCCAGCCGCACGCTGCCTTCCTGGGGCTGCAGTTCCCCCAGCAGCAGGCGCAGGAGCGTGGTTTTGCCCGCCCCGTTGGGACCGATGATTCCGACCCGGTCACCGCGCAGAATGCGCGTGGAATAGTCACGCACCAGCACGCGTTCGCCATGGCGGAACGTCACGTGCGACAGTTCCGCCACCAAGCTGCCCGAACGTTCGCCGGCATCGAGCGCAAGGCGCACCTGGCCCATCCGTTCACGCCGGGCGGACCGCTCCAGCCGCAAGGCTTCCAGCCGCCGCACGCGCCCTTCATTGCGGGTGCGACGCGCTTCGATGCCCTTGCGGATCCATACTTCCTCCTGCGCCAGCACCTTGTCGAATTTGGCCTGGACCGTGGCTTCCGCCGCCAGCTGTTCGGCCTTGCGCCGCTGGTATTCGGCAAAAGACGGCCCGTAGGAGGAAAGATTTCCGCGGTCCAGCTCCACGATGCGGGTGGCCACGCGGTCCAGGAACTGGCGATCGTGGGTCACGAACAGCAGGCTGCCGCGAAAACCCAGGAGCAGGGTTTCAAGCCATTCGATGGACGCGATGTCGAGGTGGTTGGTGGGTTCGTCCAGCACCAGCAGGTCGGGTTCCGCCACCAGGGCACGCGCAATCGCCACGCGTTTTTTCCATCCTCCCGAAAGAGACGCGATGCCCTGGTCGGGTGCGAGTCCCAACTGGGACAGGACGGCTTCCACCTTGTATTGCGGCACCCACCCTTCCTCATGAGCCTGCAGTCCGGCCGACACCGTCTGCAGTACGCTGGCGCCATCGTCCAGCAAAGGCTCCTGGGGCACGTAACCCGTCTTGAGTCCCGGCGCGCGCCACAGCACGCCATCATCCAGGGTGGCTTCGCCCACCACCACCTTGAGCAGGCTGCTTTTGCCACCGCCGTTGCGGCCGATCAGGCCGATGCGCTCGCCCGCATCCACCATGAAATCCACGCCGTCGAGCAGTGCGTGATGGCCATAGGCCAGGTGGGCATGGGTGAGCGTGAGCAACGGCATGGTCAGGACGTCCGGGAAATCATGCGGCCGTGGAAAACCCGCTGCAGGAGCAGGGCAGAGAGGGCCGCGATCCCCCCGCCCATGGCAAAAGCCGCAGCTCCCGAAAGCCACGTCCACACCCCGCCGAATACCAGGCCGGCCGGAATCGCCGCGAATCCCGTGGCCATGTTGTACCAGCCGAACGCGGTGCCGCGTTCGCCGGCGGGCGCAAAGTCACTGATCACGGCCCGCTCGATGCCTTCTCCAAGCCCGACCGATACGCCGTAGCCCAGCACCACACCCCACAGCAGGAGCGGGCTTGTCACCGCTGCAAAGCAAAAATACCAGAGGGCAAACAGCCCCCAGCTTAAACGCAGGATGGCGAAATGCGTCATGCGATCTGCCAGCGCCCCGCCCCACTGGCTCGCCAGCGCCTTCACCAGATTGAGGAGCGCCCACAGCACCAGCAGCAAAGGGGCTGACAGGCCCAGTTCATGGCCACGCAGCACGATGAACGTTTCCGAGGCGCGCGCAAAACTGAACAGCACCACAATCCCCAGGTAGCGCCGGATCGGGGCCGGCAGCCGACGCCATTCCAGGGGCGGCAGGCCGGAGGTTTTGGGCTTGGGTCCCCGCAGGGCCGGCTCCCGCACCAGCCAGGCCAGCAACAGCACGCCCAGCGTGCCCGGAATGGCGGAGACCAGGATCATGTCGGGAATGGACAGGGAAGTCTGGGCCAGTACGGCCGCGGCCATCAAGGCCCCCAGCATGGCGCCGCCATTGTCGAGGGCACGATGGAACCCGAAGGCACGCGCACGCAGTTCCGGCGGCGTGACATCCGCCACCAGCGCATCACGCGGCGCGCTGCGAATGCCTTTGCCCACGCGGTCGATGCTGCGCAGCAGAAGGGCCGGAACCCAGGAATGAATGACACCCAGCAACGGGCGCGCCACATTGGAAATGGCGTAACCTGCCAGGGCCAGCCCCTTGCGCCGCCCTTCGCGCAGGTCGGAATAGCGTCCGGACCACAGGCGCATGAAACTGGCGATGGCTTCCGCCAGGCCTTCCACCAGACCCAGGGCCAGCGCACCGCCGCCGAATGGTCCGGCAAACAGCAGGGGCATGAGGGGAATGACCATGTCGGAAGCGGCGTCGTTGAAAAAACTGACCCATGACAACGCCACCACCGTGGCCGGCAGCCGCCGCCGATCAGACGTCCCGGGTCTCGCTTGCATCAGAAGAATTCGTAAGCCACGCGCATGATGAGGGTGCGGTCCGGAGCCCCGTGATTGAGCCCGTACAGCAATGCCGTACTGTACTCCAGTTCGTCACCGTGCCCCAGGGACTTCTCACCTGAAAATGCCGGGCCGATCTGGTGCGCATCATCCGCGGGGCGGTAATACGCTTCGAATCCCGGCACCACACTCGTGCTGAACTGATAACCGAAACTGTAGGCGGAACGGAAATTGTATTTGCCGCTGGCATTGCCGCCCAGATCCTTTTGCCAGATCAGGTTGAGGCGCTGCACCAGGTGCCCCACCTGCTTTTCAAGCAGGGGGCCGAATTCCACGCCATCGGGCACCCCCGGTTGGCGGTTGTGGATGTAGGAAGCCACAAAACCCGGATCCACCCAGTACTCGCCGGCCTCGGCGAGCTGGAAAATGTTTTCCAGCTCCTGGCCCGCCAGGTGCGTGCCCAGCGTCGGATCACGCGTGAACTCCCCGGCATAGAGCTCAGCCTTCCACCAGGAGGTGAACGTGTGCGCAATGGAAGTTTCGAACGCTCCCACGCCATTGAGGCCCGCACGCCCGTCCTGGTAACTGTAGCCGCGCAGTTCCACTTCGGACTGACCCTGTGCCACATGGGGGGAATACACGATGAAGTCGTCGTCGGCACAGGCTGATACGGCCGCCAGCATCAGAATCGAGGCAAAAAAGCTCCCCCGGGGCGCGCGCAGCGCCCCAAAAAAACCTTTCGGAATGGTCATGCTATAAGGATCTCCAGCGCGGACGGTACATGAGGAAAAGGATCACGCACAGCGTCGCAAGATAAAACAGGATCTGTATGCCCGAAGGGCTGGCCACGTAGCCCACCAGCACGTGCAGCAGTTGTCCGGCCAGGCTGTTCTGGTCCAGCCAGGCGGACGTGTTCCACAGGCCTTGCCCAAGGGCCGGCAGCAAACCGGCCTGGTTGAGGAACCCGGCCGCCTGGGCCGACAGGCCTGCAGCCAGGAACAGGATGAGCCAGCTCGTCACGGTGAAAAAATGGCGCACCGGTATGCGCAGCAGGCCGCGATAGAGCAACCCGCCTGCCAGTACCCCCGAGCCCACGCCCACCAGGGCACCAACCCCCATGGACGTGCGCCCTTCGCCGCCGGCGGCGATAGCCCACAGGAACAACACCGCTTCGGACCCTTCGCGCATGACGGCCATGGCCGTGATCACGGCCAGCGCCGTGAGCGGCTTGGAACCGGACTGCACTTCCGCGCCCACGGCGCTCAGTTCCGCTTTCAGTTCGCGCGCATGGGACGACATCCACACGTTATGCCAGGTCAGCATGCCCACGGCCGTGAGCAGGATGGCCGCATTGAGCAGGGCCTGGCCTTCGCCGGTCAGCAGCGCGGCCGCCGTGGAAGCCAGGCCTGCCACCAGCGCGGCACCGGAAAGCCCTACTCCGATGCCGGCCAGCACCCAGCGTCCGCGACCGGCTACGCCACGGCTCGCCCCCAGCACGATGGCGACGATGAGCGCCGCCTCCAGCACTTCACGAAACAAAATGACCGCAGTGGCCAACATCTTATTGCCCTCCCGCCGCTTCCAGCACCACAGTGCCTTTCATGTCATGGTTGAAATCGTTGAAATACTCGTAGCGGCCCGCAGCCGCCGGCCCCACGAAAAAAGACACTTCGCCGCGCGGCGGCACCACCACTTCGCGCGACAGGGGAATGCTTTCGAATTCGGCCGGAAAGGCATCCTGGTTGCGCACCGTGATGCGGCTGCGCACCCCGGCCGGCAACCGCAGTTCGGACGGTTCGAACTTGCCGTTGTGAATGGTGATCACGGCCGGCGTATCCGCTCCCAGGGCCACGCCGCTTGCCAGGCCCGAAAAAGCCAGCATGAGGGCTGGCAGCCAAAAAATCCGGTTCATGGAGGTGTCTGTTTTCCGTTGGGTTTAAGACCAGTGACTCCATACTAAATGATAATCATTCTCATGTAAAGCCCCAACACCCTGCCGGGAATCCTGCAAAAATGCTAGTATGCCGGCGGGTCCCCGTAGTTAAATGGATATAACAGCCCCCTCCTGAACATTTGGGCACGCCGTCGCGAAAGGGCGGCGTGAATGCGTTCAAAGTCGGTGAACCCCCTGCCCGCAAGGGCGAGGCAATACCGAGCAAAGCCCGGCTGCGGCCGGGAATGTGTAGAGACTTGACGGACGCGGCCTACCGCCAGACGGCCAGGGCCAAGGGAAAGTCCAGCCCACAAACGCGGCACTGCCGCGGCGGCGAAAGCCGCAGTGGGATGAAGGGGCAGATGCAGGTTCGATTCCTGCCGGGGGCGCCAGTACCAGCACCGCCATTTCCAGGACCCCACAACAGGCCCATGCATTCGTTCGAAGAAATCCTGCTCGGCATTTTCGTGATCCTGGGCTCAGTGTGCATCCACAGCATGGGCATGTTCCTGGTGATGCACCGCTTTGAACTGCACTGGCCGCGTTACCTCAGCGAGCGCAAGGAATGGCGCCGCCAGCTCTATTTCCTGTTCCTCGTGATCCTGATCCTCGCCACCCATCTGTGCGAAATTCTCGCCATCGCCGGAACGGTGCGCGCCATCGATGCCATCAAGGATTTCCGCACGGCGTTCTATTTTGCCGGTGAAACCTACACCACCCTGGGCTACGGGGACGTGCTGCTGCCCACGGGGTGGCGTCAGCTGGCCCTGTTCATTGCCATGTCGGGCCTGCTTTCTTTTGGCTGGACCACCGGGGTCCTGGTGAGCATTGTGGGTAAAACCTACGACGCCCAGTTCTCGCACCTGCGCCAGCAACCCCGGGACCCTGCCCACGCCACGCAGCAGCCGGGAGATGCCTCAGGCCGGCCGCCGCAAGCCGAGTAGGGCAATCAGGACGGCCAGCATCAC
>JAGWTQ010000087.1 GCA_028868905.1 Betaproteobacteria bacterium | reverse complement strand
AGGTGCTTTTATCGCGGCCCGCCCCCAGTCCCCATCCAAGGTGAATTCCAGCCCTTCGGGGCGCATCGCAATTCCTGATGCCGCCAGCAAGCGAACCCCGGCTGGCGGTTCGACGGCGCGGGCCGTATAGCCGACCACTTGCGGACCTGTTCCCGCCGTGCGACGGGCCAAACCGTAACCGAAGGGGTCATCCAGATTCAGTACTGCAAACTCGAGGCCGGCCGCCTGAAACAGCAGCGCCTTGGCCGCACCGTAAGCTTCCATGGTGCCGTGGTAATCGAGATGGTCCTGGGACAGGTTGGTAAAAATGGCCCCTCGGAACCGGATGCCGGCCACGCGCTCCTGCTCCAACCCATGAGAGGAAACTTCCATGGCGCAGCCCCAGGCCCCCGCTTCCCGGAAACCCTGAAGCAACTCCTGCAAGTCAATGGCATCCGGCGTGGTGTTTCGTGCCGGCTCCAGCCGCTCCAGCCAGCCATTGCCCAGAGTGCCCACCACCGCGCAGGATTTGCCTGCGGCCTGCATCAGCTGTGCCAGCCAGTGGCTGCAGCTGGTTTTCCCGTTTGTTCCAGTAACCCCCACCACCCACAAATGATGGGAAGGGTCACCGCAAAGCTGGCTTGCAATGCCGCTCACCTGGGCGCGCAAACCGTCGATGCCCTGGTTGGGCACGGACCATTCCTCACGCCAACGAAACCCTTCGCGCTCCCACAGGACGGCCGCCGCCCCCCGCTCAATGGCCTGCGGAATGTATTGCCGGCCGTCCGCATGGGTTCCTGGGTAGGCCGCAAACGTCATGCCGGGCAGCACCTGGCGGCTGTCGGCCGTCAGCCGTTGCAAAGGCAATCCCAGATGGCGCAGGGCCGCGACATCCACTGGGTGTACGCGGCCGGGCGCATGCGACTGGAAACGGGCGGCCGCGTTCACGTGTCCTCCGCTGAGGCTTTGCCGGCTGCAGGAACCGAAAAGGCACTGCTGCCGGGATCATCCGGGGGAATGCCCAGCAATTGCAGCGCGCTGCCCATCAAGGTTGAAAAAACCGGTCCGGCCACCGTACCGCCGTAATAGCTTGCGCCGGAAGGTTCGTCGATCATCACCGCAATCAGCAGTCGCGGTGCCGAAGCCGGTGCAAACCCCACAAACGAGGCCACGTAGCGGTTGGTATAACGCCCGCCGCTCACTTTGTGCGCGGTACCCGTCTTTCCAGCCACGCGGTACCCTCGTACCTGGGCGGCGGGCGCGGTCCCTTCGGGTTTTACGACAAGCTCCAGCATGTCGCTCACTTCCCGCGCTGTTTGTGACGAAATCACCTGACGGCCTGCCGGAGGAACGGAAATGCGGGTCAACGAAAGGGGCTTGAGCATGCCGCCATCGGCAAAAATCGTATACGCCCTGGCAAGCTGAATCAGGCTGACGGAAATGCCGTTGCCATAAGACATGGTGGCCTGTTCGATCGGCTTCCAGGTCCGGTACGGGCGCACACGCCCTCCCGCCTCTCCCGGGAAACCCAGTTTGGGGGTCTGGCCAAAGCCCACATCCGTGAACATGTTCCACAGGGTTTCTGAAGGCAGGGACAATGCGATCCGCGCGGCACCGACGTTGCTCGAATGCTGGATCACCTGGGACACGGTCAGGGCTGCAGCCGGATGAGTGTCGCGGATGACGTTGGACCCGATTGTCATCTGCCCACCCCCTGTGGGAATCACGGTATTCGGCGTCACTTTCCCCACCTCGAGTGCCGTCGCGATGGTGAACGGTTTCATGGTGGAGCCGGGCTCAAAAGTGTCCGTGATGGCCCGGTTGCGCAACTGTGCGCCCGAGAGATGTTCGCGATTGTTGGGGTCATAGTCCGGATAGTTGGCCAGCGCCAGCACTTCTCCGGTTCGCGTATCGAGAACCACCACGGCGCCTGCCTTGGCCTTGTTCACTGCCACCGCATTGCGCAGTTCGCGATAGGCGAGGTGCTGAATGCGGGCATCCACGCTCAGCGTGATGTCTTTCCCCGGGCGGGGAACCCGGATGCTTTCCACATCTTCGATAATGTGCCCGGCGCGATCCTTGATCACGCGGCGTGCACCGGCCAGTCCTCCCAGCGAGGATTGGTACGCCAGCTCGACGCCTTCCTGGCCCCGGTCGTCAGCATCGGTGAAACCCACCAAATGCGCCGTTTCTTCCCCTTTGGGGTAGGCCCGGTGAAATCCGTGCTGTTGAAACAGCCCCGGAATTTTGAGCGCCATCACCTGCTGGGCCACTTCAGGAGCAACCTGGCGTTTGAGATAGACGAAGTTTCCACGCCCCCCTTTCAGGCGCTGGTCCAGCTCCTTCAGGTCCATGTGGAGCAGCGATGCAAGTTGCCGGCCCTGGCCGGAGGCAAGCTCCACGTCTTCCCGGCTGGCCCAAAGCGATTCGGACGGCGTACTGAT
This sequence comes from Betaproteobacteria bacterium, assembly GCA_028868905.1. Taxonomy (GTDB): domain Bacteria; phylum Pseudomonadota; class Gammaproteobacteria; order Burkholderiales; family Ferrovaceae; genus JAKBAT01. The sequence goes on along the minus strand of JAGWTQ010000087.1, from coordinate 1,988 downwards.
GGCCAGCGGCTGCCCGTTGCGGTCACGGATGATGCCCCGGCTGGCCGGCATTTCAATGACGCGGCTGTATCGTTCATCGCCTTTCTGTTGCAGGAACCCGGCATGAAAGCCTTGCAGCCAGGCGGCGCGTCCCACCAGGCCCAGGAAACTCGCCAGCAGCACCGTCAGCAGCAGGCGGGAACGCCAGCCTTCGAGACGCAAATTGAGGCGGGCACTGTTGACGCCAACGTTCATCGCGCCTCCTGCATACCAGGCTCACCCACTACAATCAGCCGCACCTGCGCCGCGCCGGGAACCTGCATTTGCAGGCCGCGCACGGCCCCGTCTTCGATGCGATGACTGGAAGCCAGAGTTCCCTGCTCGATCTGCAGCTGGTTCCATTCAGCAACCAACTGCTCGGACAGATCCTTTTCCTTCTGCAGATCCACGAAAAGACGCCGGGCACGGTGCTGGGCATTGACCACAGCGATGGCCAGCAGGACCACGGCTCCAAACAGCACCACGTTCAGGCGGTTCATGCCGCAGTCCTTTCCGCCACGCGCATGACGGCGCTACGGCTGCGCGGATTGGCGGACACTTCCTGGACCGACGGCCGCACGGCCTTGCCCACCAAACGCAAGCGGGGTATCGGCCGTTCGTTTTCCCGGACGGCCACACCGCGGGGAATTTCAGGCGGAAGAGACTCGGCGCGCATGAATCGCTTGACCAGTCGGTCTTCAAGGGAATGAAAACTGATCACCACCAAACGCCCGCCCGGATTGAGCACCTGGAGTGCCTGCGGCAGCACCGCCTCGATTTCCTCCAGCTCCCGGTTCACGTGAAGCCGCAGTGCCTGGAACGTCCGCGTGGCGGGGTCCTGCCCGGGTTCGCGGGTGCGCACCGCCTTGGCCACGATGCGTGCCAACTGCCCGGTCGTTTCGATGGGCTGCTGCAGGCGGGCGGTCACGATGGCCTGCGCAATCTGGCGCGCAAAGCGCTCCTCTCCATACTCGCGGATGACCCGGGCAATTTCGTCACGATCCGCCTGGGCCAGCCAGGCACTGGCCGGCTCTCCCGATGCCGTGTCCATGCGCATATCGAGCGGCCCGTCAAAACGAAAACTGAAACCGCGCACCGCTTCGTCAATTTGTGGCGAGGACACACCCAGGTCGAGCAGCACACCGTCCACGCGGGTGATGCCGCGTTCCTGCAACACGGACTGCAAGCTGGAGAAACGGGCATGAACGATTTCAAAACGGGGGTCATCCAAAAGCGCGCCAGCCTTGACCGCAGCCAGGTCCCGATCCAGGGCAATCAGGCGGCCTTCGGGCCCCAGCGATTCCAGAATCCGGCGGCTGTGGCCGCCACGCCCGAAAGTCCCGTCCACGTAGATGCCCGACGGTTGCACAGCCAGCGCCTCGACAGCTTCCGCGAGCAGGACGGTGATGTGGTGCATGGCAACGCAGCCCTGATCGCTGGCGGCCATTGCTAAAGCGAAAGATCTTCCATGCCTGCCGGCACCAGGTCGGGCCCAAGCTTTTCGATTTCCTCGAACTGCTTGTTCCAGGCGGCAGGATTCCAGAGCTTGAAGTGGCTGCCCTGGCCAAACATCATGAGTTCGCGTTCGATCCCCGCAAACCGGCGCAGCGCCGGGGAGACGAGCACCCGTCCCGCGGCATCCATTTCCACATCGTCGGCGTGACCCACCAGCAAACCTTGCAGGAGCGTGGTCTGCCGGTCGAGTCCGGATTTTTTCATGATGGTGTCGCGAATCGGCTCCCAGGCCGGGCGAGGGTAGAGCAAGAGACAGCGATGGGGGTGCGCCGTGATGACCAGGTGACCTTCGCACTGAGCGCGCAGCGCTTCCCGGTAGCGCGTGGGAATCGCCAACCGGCCTTTTGCGTCCAGGCTGATTTCTGAAGGTCCCTGAAACACTTTTCTCCCCTTGGCCTCCCAAATTGACCACAAATTCCCATTTATTCCTACTTTTTTCCACTATAGGACAAGGC
>JAGWTQ010000032.1 GCA_028868905.1 Betaproteobacteria bacterium | reverse complement strand
ACTGGACCGTGACGATCGTTTTCAGTGCGCTGCTGGGCAGTCTGGCGCCTGCGGCCGGAGCGGCCGAGGGGCAGGGCGGCGCGGCGGCTGCCGCGCCGGCTCCCGTGCTCAACAGTTTCGATGCGGTGGTGGAAGCAGAACGCCAGACCGTGATGGCGGCCCAGGTGGCGGGCGCCGTGGCGGAAATCCTGGTCAAGGCGGGCGAGCGCGTCAAGGCGGGGCAGGTGCTGCTGCGCATGGACGGGCAGGCGGCCGCCCAGTCAGCCCAGGCTGCCGCCGCCCAGGTGCAGTCGGCGCAGGCGGCGCTGGCCGTGGCCACGCGCGATTTCGACCGGCAAAAGCAGCTGGCCGCCCAGGATTACATCAGCCAGGCCGCGCTTGAGCGCGCCGAAGCCCGTTTCAAGGCCGCCCAGGCGCAAACCAATGCCCAGATCGCGCAGGCCAACGCCGCGCGCGCCCAGGCCGGCTACTACACGCTGCGTGCCCCTTATGCCGGCGTGGTGGCGGAAGTGCCGGTGGTGGTGGGCGACATGGCCCTGCCCGGACGCCCGCTCCTGACCCTGTATGACCCCAGCCGCCTGCGCGTGACCGCGGCCGTGCCGCAAGCTGTGGTGGACGCGGGCCTCAATGGCGCCGCCATCAAGATCGAACTGCCGGGCCGGCCGGACGGCCAGCAGTGGGTGGTTCCCGCCACCTTCAAGGTGCTGCCCACGGTGGATCCCGCCACCCACACCATGGAAGTGCGCCTGGGACTGCCGACCGCCGTCAGCGGGGTGACGCCGGGCCAGTTTGCGCGCGCCTGGATGCCGGGCAGCGAAAAAATGGCGGCCCCCGTGCGCGTGCCGCTCGCCGCCGTGGTGCACCGTGCCGAAATGACCGGGCTGTATGTGCTGGACGCCCAGGGCCGGCCGCTGCTGCGCCAGGTGCGCCTGGGCCGGGTATGGAACGACCAGGTGGAAATCCTGAGCGGCCTCAATCCCGGCGAGCGCGTGGCGCCGGACGCGCAAGCCGCCCTGACGGCCGCCCATTGAGGACGTCATGAGCCACCGACTGGGCATTTCCGGACGCATCGCCTCCTTCTTCCAGGCTGCGCAGATCACGCCGCTGCTGGCCCTGGTGGCTTTCCTGCTGGGCGCTTTCGCGGTGCTGGTGACGCCGCGCGAAGAAGAACCGCAGATCAACGTCACCATGGCCAACGTGCTGATTCCCTTCCCGGGCGCCTCGGCGCGGGATGTGGAACAGATGGTGGCCAGCCCTGCGGAACAGGTGCTGGCCCAGATCCAGGGCATCGAGCACGTGATGTCGGTATCCCGCCCGGGCCTTGCCATCATCACCGTGCAGTACAAGGTGGGCGTGCCGCGCATCGAAGCGCTGGTGCGCCTGTACGACACCGTCAACGCCAATGCGGACTGGCTGCCGCACGGCCTGGGCGTGCTGCAACCCATCATCAAGCCCAAGGGCATCGACGACGTGCCCATCGTCACGCTCACCCTCTACAGCAAGAATCCCGACACCGGGGCCTACGATCTGGAACGCGTGGCGCACAGCATCGAAGGGGACCTCAAGCGCGTGCGCGGCACGCGCGAAGTGACCACGGTGGGCGGCCCGGGCCGTGCGGTGCGGGTGGAAATCGATCCCGCCCGCCTCAACAGCACCGGCATTTCGCTGGCCCAGGTGAACGGGGCGCTGCAGTCCGCCAACCTGGGGCTGCCGCTGGGCGATCTGCTGTCAGGCAATCGCGCCATCGCGCTGGAGTCGGGGGACTACCTCAAGGACGCGCGCGACGTGGGCGAACTGGTGGTGGGCGTGCATGGCGGACGTCCCGTGTTCCTGCGCGAAGTGGCCAGCATCCACAGCGGGCCCCTGACGCCCAGCCGTTACGTGTGGACGGGCGAAGCGGGCAAGTCCGGAGCCGCGGAATATCCGGCGGTGACGATCGCCATTACCAAGAAACCGGGTGAAAACGCCATCGACGTGGCCAACGCCATCATGAGCCGGGTGGCGACCCTCAAGAACACGGTCATCCCGGCCGACGTGCAGGTGGCGGAAACGCGCAACTACGGCGAAACCGCCAACGACAAGGCGAAGAAGCTCATCCAGAAACTGCTGTTCGCCACCGCCTCGGTGGTGGCGCTGGTGTTCCTGGCGCTCGGCCGGCGCGAGGCCGCCATTGTGGGCACGGCCGTGATCCTGACCCTGACCGTCACCCTGTTTGCGTCCTGGGCCTGGGGCTTCACGCTCAACCGGGTGTCGCTGTTCGCCCTCATTTTCTCCATCGGGATCCTGGTGGATGACGCCATCGTGGTGGTGGAAAACATCCACCGCCACCAGCAGCTCCATCCGGGCAAAAGCCTGCGCGAGCTGATCCCGGGCGCCGTGGACGAAGTGGGCGGCCCCACCATCCTGGCCACCCTGACGGTGATTGCGGCGCTGCTGCCCATGGCCTTCGTGTCCGGCCTCATGGGGCCATACATGAGCCCCATTCCCATCAACGCCAGCATGGGCATGCTGCTTTCCCTGGCCGTCGCCTTCGTGGTCACGCCCTGGCTGGCGCGCCTGTGGATGAAGCAGGCCCATGAAGGCGCGCAAGCCGTGGAGCACGCCGGCGGCATCACCAAACGCCTGGCGCCCTGGTTCGAAAAAATCTTTTCCCCCTTGCTCGACGAGCAGAGCGGACGGCGCAACCGCAAGTGGCTGGGCCTGGGCGTGGCCGGCCTGATCGTGCTGTCGATGGTGCTGCCCGCCACCGGACTGGTGCTGCTCAAGATGCTGCCTTTCGACAACAAGTCGGAGTTCCAGGTGGTGGTGGACATGCCGGCCGGCACGCCGCTGGAGCAGACTGCCGCCGTGCTGCATGAACTGGGCGCCTTTGTGGCCACCGACCCGGAAGTGGTCAACTACCAGGCTTACGCGGGCACCGCCGCACCCATCAATTTCAACGGCCTGGTGCGCCAGTACTACCTGCGCAGCGGCGGCGACGTGGGCGACCTGCAGATCAACCTGGTGGACAAGCACCACCGCAAGGAACAGAGCCACGCCATCGCCACGCGCCTGCGGCCCAAACTGCAGGCCATCGGCCGGCGTTTCGGCGCCAACGTGAAAGTGATCGAAGTGCCTCCCGGTCCGCCCGTGCTGTCGCCCATCGTGGCCGAAATCTACGGCCCGGACGCGGAAGGGCGGCGCAGCGTGGCCCATGCGGTGCGTGCCGTGTTCGAGAAGACCCCGGGCGTGGTGGACGTGGACGACAGCAGCATTGCCGATGCCCCCAAGAAACTGTTGCGCGTGGACCGGCGCAAGGCAGCCCTGCTCGGGATTTCCCAGCAGACCATCGCCACCACGCTGCAGACCGCCCTTTCGGGCGAGGCCGTGACCTGGCTGCACGACCAGACCAAGTACCCGGCTTCTGCCTGGGTGCAGCTGCCGGACAACCTGCAGGGCGACCTCAACGCGCTGCTGCAGCTGGGCGTGAAAGGCGCCCAGGGGCAACTGGTGCCGCTGCGCGAACTGGTGACGCTGACCGACACGGTGCGCGAACAGCCCGTCTATCACAAGGACCTGCTGCCGGTGAACTACGTGGTGGGCGACATGGCGGGCAAGGTGGACAGTCCGCTCTACGGCATGTTTGAAATGCGCAAAGCCATCCTGCAGATCAATACGCCGGGCGGCGGCCACCTGACCGACTATTTCATCCGCCAGCCGGAAGACCCGTACCGCGGCTATTCCCTCAAATGGGACGGCGAATGGCAGGTGACCTACGAAACCTTCCGCGACATGGGCGCCGCCTATGCCGTGGGGCTCGTGCTGATCTACCTGCTGGTGGTGGCCCAGTTCGGTTCCTACCTGGTGCCGCTCATCATCATGGCCCCGATTCCGCTCACCATCATCGGCGTGATGCCCGGGCACGCGCTGCTGGGCGCCCAGTACACGGCCACCAGCATGATCGGCATGATCGCGCTGGCGGGCATCATCGTGCGCAATTCCATCCTGCTGGTGGACTTCATCAACCTGCAGGTGCGATCCGGCGTGCCGTTCAAGGAAGCCATCGTGCATTCGGCCATCACGCGCTCGCAACCGATCCTGCTCACGGGCCTGGCGGCCATGCTGGGCGCGTTTTTCATCCTGGACGACCCGATTTTCAACGGGCTCGCCATCTCCCTGATTTTCGGGATTTTCGTATCGACGGTGCTGACCCTGGTGGTGATTCCCACCCTGTATTTCTCGGCCTACCAGCACCGCCTGTCATCCATTGCCAAACCTGACGAAGGAGAACACTCATGACTTCATGGCGACTGGTGCGCGTGATCGCGGGCACCTTTATACTGCTTTCACTGGCCCTGGGCATTCCCGGCAGCCCGCTGTTCGCAAGCGAATGGTGGCTGGCCTTCACCGCCTTCGTGGGCCTCAACCTGCTGCAAAGCGGACTGACCCGCTGGTGCCTGATGGAAACGTTGCTGCGCAAATTCGGCGTGCCCCCCGGGTGCTGATGGCCATGGGACGCAGACGCCTTCCGCCGCCTTTTTCCGCCGGGATGTTGCGCGCGCTGTTGGCGGCTGCCCTGGGCGGCGCGCTGGGCGTGCCGGCCGTGCAGGCAGCCGACCTGGTGCAGGCCTGGAAGTCGGCCCAGCAGCACGATGCCGATTTTCAGGCAGCACAGGCGACGCATGAAGCCGGCCTCACCCAGCGCGAACAGGCGAACGCACTGTGGCGTCCCACGGTGCAGGCCACCGGCACGGCCGGGCGCATGACCAACGAAACCCAGACCCAGGGCGCCCAGTTCTACGCTCCCGGCTTTCCCCTCACCAACAGCGCGGTGTTCAACACCTCCATCGTCAATGGCAACATGGACCGCTGGTCGCTTTCCGCGCGCCAGCCCCTGGTGAGCGGCGAGCGCCTGGCGCAAAGCCGCCAGATGGATCTGAAGGCGGAAATCGCCGACCTGGAATGGAAAAACGCGCGCCAGGATCTCATGCTGCGCACCGCGCAGCGCTATTTCGACGTGGCGCTGGCGCAGGAGTCGCTGCGGGTGGCGCGGCGCCAGGAACAGTCGGTGGAGAAGGCGCTGGGCGAAGTGAAAGCGCGCTACAAGCTGGGCGACGTGCCCATCACCGATACCCATGAGGCCGAAGCGCGGGTGGAAGCCATCCGCGCCCAGATCATGGCAGCCGAAACCGACCTGCAGCTCAAGCAGGCCGCGCTGGCGGACGCCACCGGTCTGCCTGCCGGCTCGCTGGACGTGCTGGAACCCACGCGCGGCGACGTGCCGCCTCCCGGGGGCCCGCTCGAGCAGTGGATGAACGAGGCGACGACCGGCAACCCGGGCCTGCGCATGCGCGAGCTGCAGGTGGACGTGGCACGCCGCGAATCGGACCGTTTCGGGGTGCTGTCCTCCTCTTCGCTGGACCTGGTGGGGGAAGTGACGCGCGACCACCTCTCTGGCAGCGGCGACTATGGCCCGGCCAGCAACACCATGCGGACCAGCCTGGTGGGCGTGCAGCTGACCATTCCCCTGTATAGCGGCGGCTCGCGCAGCGCCCGGCGCGAAGAAGCGCAGCACCTGACGGACAAGGCCCTGAGCGAAACCCAGCGCTCGCGCCAGCAAGTGGGGCTGCAGACGCGCGCTGCCTGGCTCGGCCTCACGGCCGGCGAACGCCGGGTGCAGGCGCTGGCGGCTGCGCTCAAGGCGAGCGATGCGCGCCTGGCCGCAACCCGCCTGGGACACCAGGTGGGCGATCGCAGCACGCTCGACCTGCTGTCGGCCGAAAGCGATGCCGCCAATGCGCGGCTGTCCTGGCTGCAAGGGCGGGTGGCGCAGGTCATGAACCGGCTGCAGCTGGAAGCGTTGGCTGGTAAGCTGGATGAATCGCAGTTGCAGACCGTGAACGCGCTGCTGGAAGTGCCTTCTGACGGCGCCGCGCCATCCGATTCACGACACTGATCATTTCTACGAGGGAGGAGCAACGCCATGGCACATATCGTCGTACTGGGCGCAGGAACCGGCGGACTGCCGGCCGCCTATGAATTGCGAGACAAGCTCGACAAGTCGCACCGCGTCACGGTGGTCAACGCCGTGGACTATTTCCAGTTCGTGCCGTCCAACCCGTGGCTGGCCGTGGGCTGGCGCGAACGCGAGGCCATCACGTTTCCCATCCGGCCCTACCTGGCCAAGAAAGGCATCGATTTTGTGGGGCAGCCGGTCAGCCGCATCGACGCGGAAGGCAATGCCCTCGACTTTCCGGACGGCAGCCGGCTCACCTACGATTACCTGGTGATCGCCACGGGACCCAAGCTCGCCTTCGAGGAAGTGGAAGGTTCCGGCCCGGGGGGACATACCCATTCCATCTGCACGGTGGACCATGCCGAACACACGTACCAGGGCTACCAGGAACTGATCAAGTCGCCCGGCCCCGTGATCATCGGCGCGTTCCAGGGCGCCTCCTGCTTTGGCCCGGCCTACGAGTTTTCCTTCATCGTCAACCGCGACCTGCGCAACCGCAAGATTCGCAACAAGATCCCCATGACCTACATCACGAGCGAACCGTACATCGGCCACCTCGGGCTGGGCGGGGTGGGCGATTCCAAGTCCATGCTGGAAAGCGAGTTCCGCAACAGCGACATCAAGTGGATCACCAACGCCAAGGTGACCAAGGTGGAAGCGGGCAAGATGTTCGTGACCGAGCTCGACGAGCTGGGCAATGTCAAGAAGGAACACGAACTGCCTTTCAAGTTCAGCATGATGCTGCCCGCCTTCAAGGGCGTGGATCCGGTGGGTGGCGTGGAAGGACTGTGCAACCCGCGCGGTTTCGTGATGGTGGACGAATACCAGCGCAGCAAGAAGTACCGCAACATTTTCTCCGCCGGCGTGTGCGTGGCCATTCCGCCCGTGGAAGTCACTCCGGTGCCCACCGGCACGCCCAAGACCGGCTACATGATCGAATCCATGGTGAGCGCCATCGTGCACAACATCTGGGCCGACCTCAACGGCCAGTCCGCCAACAGCAAAGGCACCTGGAATGCCTTCTGCCTGGCCGACATGGGCAACACCGGCGCGGCGTTCGTGGCGCTGCCGCAGATTCCGCCGCGCAACGTCAACTGGTTCAAGAAGGCACGCTGGGTCCACTGGGCCAAAGTGGCTTTCGAGAAATACTTCATCTACAAGATGAAGCAGGGCAATTCCGAACCCATTTACGAGAAGCACGTGCTCAAGTGGATGGGCATCGAACGCCTGCAGGACAAATCATAACGATCAGAGGAGCAGCACAGGATGGGTTTTTTCTCGCACTTCATGGGGGCAGTGAGCGGCAACAAGGATGCCGGCGAACTGCCGTCCGACGCCCGCCTGATCGACGTGCGCACCCACGCGGAATTCGCGTCGGGGCACATCGACGGGGCGTTCAACCTGCCGTTGGACCGGTTCAATCACGAGATTCACCGGGTGGTGCCCGACAAGGCCACCCCCGTGATCCTCTACTGCCGGTCCGGTGCCCGTTCCGGCCATGCGCTGTCAGCCATGCGCCAGATGGGTTACCACCACGTGCACAACGGCGGAAGTGTGGGAGCGCTCGCCCTGCGTCTGAAAAAGGACATCCGGCGCGGATCATGAACTGACGGAGGACAAGGTGTTCCGTACAAAACTGGCCCGAGAGCTTGCCTGGGTCATCGCCATCAAGGTGGTGGCGCTGACGCTGCTCTGGGCCTTTTTTGTGCGCGGACACCGGACGTCGGTGGATGACGCGGGGATGGCGACTGCACTGAGGCTGAACGCCGTTCAGTCCGACAATAACGCAAGAGGTGGCTCTCATGATCAGTGACCAACTGGTGGATTTATCCCGTCTGCAATTCGCCGTCACAGCCCTCTACCATTTTCTGTTCGTGCCCCTGACGCTGGGCATGGTATGGATTCTGGTGGTCATGGAAAGCGTGTACGTCATGACCGGCAAGACGATCTACAAGGACATGACCCGTTTCTGGGGCAAGCTGTTCGGCATCAACTTCGCCCTGGGCGTCACCACGGGCATCACTATGGAGTTCCAGTTCGGCACCAACTGGGCCTATTACTCCCATTACGTGGGGGACATTTTCGGGGCGCCGCTGGCCATTGAAGGGCTGATGGCGTTTTTCCTGGAATCCACCTTCATCGGCCTGTTCTTTTTCGGCTGGGATCGCCTCTCCCGTCCCAAGCACCTGATGGTGACGCTCCTCATGGCGGTGGGCACCAACCTGTCCGCGCTGTGGATCCTGATCGCCAACGGCTGGATGCAGAACCCCGTGGGCTCCGAGTTCAATTACGTCACCATGCGCATGGAACTCACCGACTTCGGGGCCGTGCTGTTCAATCCCGATGCCCAGGCCAAGTTCGTGCACACGGTGTCGGCGGGTTACGTGACGGCTTCCATTTTCGTGCTCTCCATCTCGTCCTGGTACCTGCTCAAGGGACGCGACCTGGAATTCGCCAAGCGCAGCTTCCGCATCGCGTCGGCCTTTGGTGTGGCGTCCGTGCTGTCCGTGATCGTGCTGGGCGACGAATCGGGCTACACCGTGGGCGAAGCCCAGCAAACCAAGCTCGCTGCCATGGAAGCCATGTGGGAGACGGAGCCGGCTCCGGCCCCCTTCAACCTGGTGGCCGCTCCCAACGAGGCGGCCGGCAAGAACGACTGGGCCGTGCGCATTCCCTGGGTCATGGGGCTGATCGGCACGCGTTCCACCACGCAGGTGATTCCCGGCATCCGCGAAATCAAGGAAAAGAATCGCGCGCGCATCCTCTCGGGCATGACGGCGGTGAGCGCGCTGGAAGCGCTGCGCCACAACCCGGCCGACACGGAAGCCCGCGACCGGCTCAAGGCGCATCAGGCGGACCTGGGCTTTGGGCTCCTGCTCAAGAAATACGTCGCGCACATGGAGGACGTGACCCCGGCCATCCTGCAGCAGGCGGTGGATTCCACCGTGCCGCGGGTGGCGCCCATGTTCTGGGGCTTCCGCTTCATGGTGGGGTTGGGCGTGCTGCTGCTGGCCCTGTTCGTGAGCGCGTTCGTGGCGACCCTGCGCGGCCAGTGCGAAAACAAGCGCTGGCTGCTCCGGTGGGCCCTCTACATGCTGCCCGCGCCCTGGCTCGCCTGTGAGCTGGGCTGGTTTGTGGCGGAATACGGCCGCCAGCCCTGGACCATTTACGGCGTGCTGCCCACCCACCTGTCCGTCTCCACCCTGACGCCCGCCAGCCTGTACGGATCACTGGCCGGCTTCGTGGGGTTCTACACGGTGCTGCTGGTGGTGGAAATGTACCTGATGGTGAAGTTTGCCCGACTGGGTCCCGGCAGCCTGGGCACCGGACGCTACCTCAACGAACCTGCGGCCGCGCATTGAGCCACGGCGCTTAAGACTCAAGGAGATTCCAAATGCTGGACTATCCGACACTCAAGATCATCTGGTGGCTGCTGGTGGGCATCCTGCTGGTGGGGTTTGCCGTCATGGACGGCCACGACATGGGCGTGGGCACGCTGCTGCCTTTCGTGGGCCGCAATGACGTGGAGCGGCGCGTGGTGATCAACACCGTGGGCCCGCACTGGGACGGCAACCAGGTGTGGTTCATCACCGGCGGCGGGGCCATTTTCGCGGCCTGGCCCCTGGTCTATGCCACGGCCTTTTCCGGCTTCTACTGGGCCATGCTGGCGGTGCTGTGGGCCCTGTTTTTCCGGCCCGTGGGTTTTGACTACCGCAGCAAGATCGACAACCCCACCTGGCGCAGCACCTGGGACTGGGGACTGTTCGTGGGCGGGGCCGTGCCGCCGCTGATTTTCGGCGTGGCTTTCGGCAACCTGCTGCTGGGCGTGCCGTTCGGCTTTGACGACCAGCTGGTGTCCACCTACACCGGCACCTTCTGGCAATTGCTCAATCCCTTCGCGCTGCTGGCCGGCGTGGTGAGTTCCGCCATGATCACCTTCCACGGGGCGGTTTATCTGGCCCATCGCACGGAAGCGCAGATCCAGGCGCGCGCGCTGACTGCGGCCCGCATCGCGGCACTGGTGCTGCTGGCCACCTTCACCCTGGCGGGCGTGTGGGTGGCGCGCGGCATCGACGGCTACGTCATCACGTCGGTGGTGGATCCCGCCGCCTACGCCAACCCGGTGGCCAAGACCGTGGTGCGCCAGGCCGGGGCCTGGCTGGCCAACTACCATGCGGCGCCCGGGACCCTGGCGGTGCCGGCGCTGGCTTATGCGGGCACGCTGCTGGCGCTGCTGGCGCTGGCCCGGGGACGCACGGGACTCGCTTTCGTGGCCTCGTCCCTCATGATCGCAGGGGTGATCGGCACGGCCGGCGTGTCCATGTTCCCCTTCGTGATGCCGTCCTCCAGCATGCCCAATGCCAGCCTGACGGTGTGGGACAGCGTCTCGAGCCAGCGCACGCTGGGCATCATGCTGGTGGCTGCCGTGATTTTCGTGCCCCTCATCCTGGCCTACACGGCGTGGGCCTACAAGGTGATGGCGGGCAAGGTGACGGCCGCGTTCGTGAAAAAGCACGAACACACGGCTTACTGATTTCAGGAACGAAAGGAGAGCGCCATGTGGTACTTCGCTTGGGTCTTGGGCATCGGATTCGCCGTCCTGTTGGCGATCCTCAATGCCATGTGGGGTGAAAACCAGGCTGCACGGCAGGAAGCCGGGCAGAACGACAACGATTGACGCAACACGTGACGACAACGACAGGGAGAAACAACCATGAGTGTCAATGAAGGCGGACTGGATCGGGTGGTGCGGGTGGTGGTGGGCTTGCTGCTGATGGGCATGGCTGCCACGGGCAAAGTGGGCGCCTGGGGATGGATCGGAGTGGTGCCGCTGATCACCGGACTGGCGGGCTTTTGCCCGGCCTACAAGCTGTTCGGGTTTTCCACCTGCCCGCTCAAGAAATAGGGCGCTTCACACGAAGCGGGCAATGAACGCCCGCTCCAGCCCCGGCGGCAGCGGCAGCAGCACTTCATGGCCGCTGCCCGGGGCGATTTCCACCGGCTGCCCTTCGCGGTCCAGCAGGGTTTCCAGGCACATTTCCCGGTTGCCGTCCGGATGGATCACTTCCAGCCGGTCCCCCAGGGCAAACCGGTTCTTCACGGCCACGCGCGCCAGGCCGTTTTCCGCATAACCCAGCACGTCGCCCACATACAGGCTGCGGCTTGATTCCGAGTGGCCGCGCAGGTAATTCTGCTGGTCCTGGTCCGGATGGCGCTCGTAGAAGCCGCCGGTATAGCCGCGGTTGGCCAGGCCTTCCAGCGCACCCAGCAGGCGCGGGTCCAGGGGCCGGCCCGCCACGGCATCGTCGATGGCCTGGCGGTAGGACTGGCAGGTGCGCGCCACGTAATAGGGCGACTTGGTGCGCCCTTCGATCTTGAGCGAATTCACGCCCAGGGCCGTGAGCTGCTGCACGTGCTCGATGGCGCGCAGGTCCTTGGAGTTGAGCACGTAAGTGCCGTGTTCGTCTTCCTCGATGGGCATGTACTGGCCCGGACGCTCGCGTTCTTCCAGCAGGAACACGTCGCCGCCGGCATCGGTTTCCGCCGGCTTGACCTTGTAGTCCCAGCGGCAGGAGTTGGTGCAGGTGCCCTGGTTGGGATCGCGGTGGTTGAAGTAGCCTGACAGCAGGCAGCGCCCGGAATAGGCGATGCACAGGGCGCCGTGCACGAACACTTCCAGTTCCATGTCGGGGCAGTCCTGGCGGATTTCCGCGATTTCCTCCAGCGACAGTTCGCGCGACAGGATGATGCGGGAAATGCCCTGGCGCTGCCAGAAACGCACGGCGGCCGAATTGAGGGTGTTGGCCTGCACCGACAGGTGGACGGCCACGTCGGGCCAGGCTTCGCGCACCATGAGGATGAGCCCCGGGTCGGACATGATGAGGGCGTCCGGCTTGAGGGCCACCACCGGCGCCATGTCCTCCAGGTAGGTTTTGATCTTGGCGTTGTGCGGCAGGATGTTGCTCACCAGGTAGAAGCGCTTGCCGGCTTCGTGCACGCGCGCGATGCCTTCCGCCAGGCGTTCCAGCTTGCCGAAATCGTTGTTGCGCACGCGCAGGCTGTAGCGCGGCTGGCCGGCATACACGGCGTCCGCCCCGAAGCGCAGGGCGGTGTCGAGCATGGTGAGCGAGCCGCAAGGGGCCAGCAGTTCAGGGGTGTGGCTGTCAGGCGTCATGGGAAAGGAATGCCATCAATTCGCGCGGGTGGTCGATCCAGCCCCGCGCATGCCAGGTTTCAGGCGGAGTGCCTTCGCCCAGGTAGCCGTAGCGGGCCACGATGCCGTCCATGCCGGCCGCCTGGGCGGCCACCATGTCGCGTTCGTCGTCGCCCACGAATAGCAATTCTGCCGGCGCCAGCGCCAGCTCCCCGGCGGCACCCAGCAACGGGTCGGGATAAGGCTTGGGGCGGGCATAGGAGTCGCCGCTCACCACGCAGGCCGCGCGTTGGGCAAGTCCCAGGGCTTCCACCAGGGGGCCGGTGAAGCGCGCCAGCTTGTTGGTGACGATGCCCCAGGGCAGTCCGCGCGCATCGAGCGATGCCAGCAGTTCGGGCACGCCTTCAAACAGCACCGTGCGGCGGGACAGGTTGTCGCGGTAGAGGATGAGGAATTCGTCGCGCAGTTCTTCAAAAAACGGGTCTTCCGGGCGCACGCCAAACCCTTCCTCCAGCAGTCCGCGCGCACCCTGGGAGGCGCGCCGACGCAGGCGATCCAGCGCCACCGGCGGACGCCCGTAGCGGTCGAGCAGGGTATTGAGCGCCCAACCCAAATCGGGGGCGCTGTCGGCGAGGGTGCCGTCAAGGTCAAACAGGATGCCGCGAATCACGATCGAATGCAGTGGACGAGGTAATTGACGCTGGCGTCGGGGACCAGGCGGTACGTGCGGCTGAGCGGGTTGTAGCTCATGCCTTCCACGGCCTGCGGTTGCAGCCCGGCGGCACGCGCCATGCGGCTCAGCTCGGAAGGCTTGATGAAGCGGGCGTAGTCATGGGTGCCGCGCGGCAGCAGCTTGAGCACGTATTCCGCGCCCAGCACGGCCATGGCATAGGATTTGGGGTTGCGGTTCAGGGTGGAGAAAAACG
Organism: Betaproteobacteria bacterium; assembly: GCA_028868905.1. GTDB lineage: Bacteria > Pseudomonadota > Gammaproteobacteria > Burkholderiales > Ferrovaceae > JAKBAT01. Next base: position 7,577 of record JAGWTQ010000032.1, on the reverse strand, counting down.
CATGGCCGCCCGGCTTGAGCAGGGCCGCGCAGGCGGCGATGGTGCTGGCGGGATCGGGCACGTGCTCCAGCATTTCCATGCAGGTGACCACGTCGAAACGCCCCGGTTGTTCAGTGGCCAGCTCTTCCGCGCTGATGAGCTGGTAGTCCACCTGCACGCCGCTTTCCATCAGGTGCAGCTGGGCCACGCCCAGGGGCTTTTCGCCCAGGTCGATGCCGGTGACGTCAGCCCCCTTGCGCGCCAGGGCTTCCGACAGGATGCCTCCGCCGCAGCCCACGTCCACCACGCGCTTGCCGAACAGCGGCGCGCGCACATCAATCCACTCCAGGCGGAGCGGATTGATGTCGTGCAGGGGTTTGAACTCGCTTTCGGGGTCCCACCAGCGGTGGGCCAAAGCGCCGAACTTGGCGAGTTCGGCGGGGTCCTGGTTACTTGGTTTCAAACCAGATGTCGGCACGGCGGTTTTTGGCACGGCCTTCCTTGGTCTTGTTGCTGGCGACCGGATCGCGCAGGCCATGGCCTTCGGTGTGAATCTTGGAGGCCGGCACGCCCTTGCTTACCAGGTAGGCCTTGACGGCTTCGGCCCGGCGTTCGGACAGCTTCTGGTTGTATTCAGCCTTGCCGACGGAGTCGGTGTTGCCCACCACCTTGATGGAACGCACGCCCACGCCACCGCCTTCGAAGTGGGTGCGCTTGAGTTCGCGCTCAATGGCTGCCTTGCCTTCCGGCTTCAGCACGGACTTGTCGAAGTCGAACAGGGCATCAGCCGAGAGGGTGATGTCGGGGGCCTTGGTCATGGGTGCCGGTGCCGGCTGGGCGGCGGGCGGGGGAGGCGGCAGGGGGGCGGGCTGGGCGGCCGCTACGGGAGCGGGCTTGGGTGCCGGGCCGGCCTGGCCGCATTCGGTGGTGGGGTGGCGCGTGGTGTTGTTCGGGCCGGTGCCCCAGCATTCGCCGAAGTTGTTGCGAACCACCACGCCGCTGCTGTCGCGCACGAGGGTGGGGTAGGTCAGTGAGGCTTCTTCCGCCAAGGCGGCTGTGGACAGCAGCAGGGCGCACAGGGCCAGTCCGAGCGGTTTTGTCCGGGAGATGGCCTGAAATTTGGGGTTCTGGTCAAGGGGTTTCATGATGTGATCTCCATGGTGGGACGAGATTGTTCTTAGGGACTTTTCGGGCCCATAACCCGATGTTTGATTGGCAATTATAGAGGATTATGAAACGCCCGGGTTGTGTTAAGATTTTATGATTTGATTCTTCACAATTTTCCGAGCCCTGCTTTGCCATCCCTATGACTTCATTTGCCAAGGAAACCCTCCCGGTCAGTCTCGAAGACGAAATGCGCCGTTCCTACCTGGAATACGCCATGAGCGTCATCGTGGGGCGGGCATTGCCGGACGTGCGCGACGGGCTCAAACCCGTGCACCGGCGCGTGCTGTTCGCCATGCACGAGCTCTCCAACGACTACAACAAGCCCTACAAGAAATCGGCCCGTATCGTCGGTGACGTGATCGGTAAGTACCATCCCCATGGCGACACCGCGGTGTACGACGCCATCGTGCGCATGGCGCAGGATTTCTCGCTGCGCTATCCCCTGGTGGACGGGCAGGGCAACTTCGGGTCGGTGGACGGGGACAACCCGGCCGCCATGCGTTACACGGAAATCCGCATGGCGCGCATCACCCACGAGCTGCTGGCGGACATCGACCGCAACACCGTGGATTTCGGGCCCAACTACGACGGCTCGGAAAAAGAACCGCTCATCCTGCCGGCTAAGTTTCCCAACCTGCTGGTGAACGGCTCGTCCGGCATCGCGGTGGGCATGGCCACCAACATTCCGCCCCATAACCTGCGCGAAGTGGTGGACGCCTGCCAGGCGCTGCTGGCCAACCCCGACATCACCATCGAAGACCTGATCGCCATCGTGCCGGCGCCGGACTTTCCCACGCGCGGCATCATCTATGGCACGGCTTCGGTGCGCGAAGGCTATCTCACGGGCCGCGGGCGCGTGCTCATGCGCTCGCGCACCCACGTGGAAGACGTAGACAAAGCCGGCGGGCGGCAGGCCATCATCGTGGACGAGCTGCCCTACCAGGTCAACAAGGCCAACCTCATCATCAAGATCGCCGAGCTGGTGCGCGAAAAGCGCATCGAAGGCATTTCCGACCTGCGCGACGAGTCCGACAAGTCGGGCATGCGCGTGGTGATCGAGCTCAAGCGCGGCGAGCTGCCGGAAGTGGTGCTCAACAACCTGTTCAAGCTCACCCAGCTGCAGGAATCCTTCGGCATGAACATGGTGGCGCTGGTGGACAACCAGCCGCGCCTGCTCAACCTCAAGCAGTTCCTCGAAGCGTTCCTGCGCCACCGGCGCGAAGTGGTGACGCGGCGCACCGTGTTCGATCTGAGCAAGGCTCGTGAACGGGCGCATATTCTGGAAGGCCTGGCGGTGGCGCTCTCCAACGTGGACGAAATCATCGCGCTCATCAAGGCCTCCGCCTCGCGCGCGGTGGCCCGCGAAGCCCTCATGGCGCGCCCCTGGCGCTCCGAGCTGGTGGCCGACATGCTGTCGCGCGCGCCCGAAAACGCCTCGCGTCCCAGCGGGCTGGCCGTGTTGTATGGTCAGCAGGCCGATGGCTACCACCTGTCGGAAACCCAGGCTGTTGCCATCCTGGAAATGCAGCTGCAGCGCCTGACCGGGCTCGAGCAGGAAAAAATCCGCGACGAATACCGCGACGTGATGGAACGCATCGCCGACCTGCTGGACATCCTGGCCCATCCGGAGCGCATCACCCGCATCATTTCCGAGGAACTCGCGTCCATCAAGGACACTTTCGGTGATGTGCGCCGCAGCGAAATCGTCGTCAATGCGGAAGACCTGGACTACGAAGACCTGATCACTCCGGAAGAAATGGTGGTGACCCTCTCCCATGGCGGCTACATCAAGTCCCAGCCCGTGGCCGACTATCGCGCCCAGCGTCGCGGCGGACGCGGCAAGCAGGCGGCCGCCACCAAGGAAGACGATTTCATCGAGCAGCTGTTCGTGGCCAACACCCACGACCACATCCTGTGCTTCTCGAGTCTGGGCCGGGTGTACTGGCTGCGCGTGTTCAACGTGCCGGCCGGCAATCGCACCAGCCGCGGCAAGCCCATCATCAACCTGCTGCAGCTGGAAGACGGCGAAAAAATCAACGCCATCCTGCCGGTCAAGGAATTCGACGACCAGCATTACGTGTTCATGGCCACGTCCCTGGGCACGGTCAAGAAAACCCCGCTCACGGATTTCTCCCGTCCGCGCGCGGCCGGCATCATCGCCGTGGACCTCGATCCGGGCGACTACCTGGTGGGGGTGGCCATCACCGATGGCCAGCATGACGTGATGCTGTTCTCCGACGAAGGCAAGGCCATCCGCTTCGCGGAAGACGACGTGCGTCCCATGGGCCGCACGGCGCGCGGCGTGCGCGGCATGCGCCTGCCCGAAGGCCAGCGCGTGATCGCCATGCTGGTGGCGGAAAACGAATCGCAGTCGGTGCTGACCGCCACCGAAAACGGCTACGGCAAGCGCACTTCCATCACCGAATACACGCGCCACGGGCGGGGCGGGCAGGGCATCATCGCCATCCAGACCAGCGCGCGCAACGGCCGCGTGGTGAGCGCTGCCCTGGTCAACGCCGACGACGAACTCATGCTCATCACCACGGGCGGCGTGCTGATCCGCACGCGGGTCCAGGAAATCCGGGAGATGAGCCGCGCCACCCAGGGTGTCACGCTGATTGCCCTGGACGACGGGGAAAAGCTGGTGTCCTTAAGCCGCATCGACGAATCGGAATCCGACGCCGAAACCGAATCCGAATCCGAACCCCAGGACGCTTAAAGGCTTTTCCATGCGATCGTTCAATTTTTCGGCGGGGCCCGCGACGCTCCCTTCGGAAGTCATTTACCAGGTGCAGCAGGAACTGCCGGACTGGCGCGGCACCGGCATGTCGGTGATGGAGCTGAGCCACCGCAGTCCCGAATTCGGCGGCATCCTGTCGCAGGCCGAAGTGGACCTGCGCGAGCTGCTGTCCATTCCAGACCACTACCGCATCGTGTTCTGCCAGGAGGGGGCCAGCGCCCACTGGGACATGGTTCCCCTCAACCTGCTGCAGGGAAACACACGCGCCGACTACATCGAAACTGGCTACTGGTCTTATCGGGCCATCGAGGAAGGGCGCCGCTACTGCAACGTCAACATCGCGGCTTCCAACCGCATCGACCGTTACTGCGCGATTCCCGAACAGTCGGAATGGCGGCTCGACCCCAAGGCCGCCTACGTGCACTACTGCTCCAATGAAACCATCGACGGCCTCGAGTTCTTCTGGATTCCCGACACCGGGTCGGTGCCGCTGGTGGTGGACATGTCGTCGCATTTCCTCTCGCGTCCGGTGGACGTGTCCCGCTTTGGCCTGATTTACGCCGGGGCGCAGAAAAACATCGGCCCCGCCGGGCTCAGCATCGCCATCATCCGCGACGACCTCCTGAAGCAGTCGGCGCCGGGCACGCCTTTTCTCATGGATTATCACAGCCAGGCGCATGCCCATTCCATGCTCAACACCCCGCCCACCTTCACCATCTGGGTGGCCGGACTGGTGTTCCAGTGGATCAAGCGCCAGGGCGGACTGGCCGTGATGGAGCAGCGCAACGTGGACAAGGCGGCGCTCTTGTACGATTTTCTGGACCACAGCGGTTTCTACCGCTCCCAGGTCAAGCGCGAAGACCGTTCGCGCATGAATGTGCCGTTCCACCTGCGCGAACCGGCGCTGGACGAAGTGTTCCTCAAGGAAGCCGATCAGCACGGCCTGCACCAGCTGCGCGGGCACCGGGTGGTAGGCGGGATGCGCGCATCCATCTACAATGCAATGCCAGTGGAAGGCGTGAAAGCGCTGGTGACCTTCATGGCTGATTTCGAGCGCCGTTATGGCTGATGACCAGAAACCGGAAAAGACGCTGCAATCGCTGCGCCAGGAGATCGACCGCATCGATCTGGAAATCCTGCGCCTGATCAACGAACGCGCCCGCGCGGCCGGCGACATCGGTCGCCTCAAGACCGGCGTGCTGTACCGTCCGGAGCGGGAAGCGCAGGTGCTGCGCGGCGTGCGCGAAAACAACCCCGGTCCCCTGTCCGGCGACACGATCGCTTTCCTGTTCCGGGAAATCATGTCGGCCTGTCTCGCCCACGAGCGGCCCATTACCGCGGCCTGCCTGGGGCCTTCGGGCACCTACTCGGAAGCCGCGGCCGTGCGCCATTTCGGCCATGCGGCCCGCACCCTGGGCTGTGCCACCCTGGAAGATGTGTTCCGTGCGGCAGAAACCGGCAAGTCGGATTTCGCCGTGGTGCCGGTGGAAAACTCCACGGAAGGGGCGGTGGGGCGCACGCTCGACCTCATGATCGAAACCCCGCTCAAGGTGTGCGGCGAAATCCAGCTGCGCATCCGGCACCAGTTGCTGGTGCCGCCCGGGCTGTCCGAGCTCAAGGCCGTGCGCCGGGTGTATTCCCACAGCCAGTCCCTGGGGCAATGCCAGCACTGGCTCAATGCCAACCTGCCGCAGGCGGAGCGCGTGGCGGTGGCCAGCAACGCCGAGGCCGCCCGCCTGGCAGCGGAGTCTGGCGACGCAGCGGCCATTGCGGGCGAACTGGCAGGCGAGCGCTACGGCCTGAACGTGCTGGTGCCCAACATCGAGGACGAAGCCTCCAACACCACCCGCTTCCTGGTGCTGGGCCCGGAAATTCCCGGCCCTTCCGGGCGCGACAAAACCTCCCTCGTGCTCGCCACGCGCAACCGTCCCGGCGCCATCCATGAGCTGCTCACGCCGCTCGCGCAGCATGGCGTGAGCATGACGCGCCTGGAGTCGCGGCCCTCGCGTACGGTGCTGTGGGAATACGTGTTCTTCGTGGATGTGGAAGGCCACTGCAGCGATGCGGCCGTGGCCGCGGCCATTGCCGAAATAGAGGAAAAGGCATCCTACTGCAAGGTGCTGGGATGTTACCCGGCAGCTGCCCTATGACCGACCTGTGCGAACTGGTCCCCGGCCATATCCGGGGCATTGCGCCTTACCAGCCGGGCAAGCCCATTTCCGAACTGGAACGGGAGCTTGGGCTCACGCGCATCATCAAGCTGGCTTCCAACGAAAACCCGCTGGGGCCCAGCCCCAGGGCGCTGGAAGCCATCCGCGGCGCCCTGCCGGAACTGGCGCTGTATCCGGACGGCAACGGCTTCGAGCTGAAGTCGGCCCTGGCCCGGCGTTTTTCTCTCACGCGTGAACAGGTGGTGCTGGGCAACGGTTCCAACGACGTGCTGGAGCTCGCTGCCCGCACGTTCCTGGGGCCGGGTACTTCCGCCGTGTTTTCCGAACATGCGTTTGCCGTCTATCCGCTCGTGACGCAGGCCGTGGGCGCCACCGGCATCGAAGTGCCGGCCCGCAATTTCGCCCATGACCTGGAGGCCATGATCGCGGCCATCCGCCCTGACACGCGCATCCTGTTCGTGGCCAATCCCAACAACCCCACCGGCAGCTTGATCGCGGGCCCGATGCTGCGCGCGGCGCTGGAACGGGTACCGTCCCGGGTGCTGATCGTGCTGGACGAGGCCTACACCGAATACCTGGAGCCGGCGCACCGCTACGATGCCGTGACCTGGTTGCATCAGCGGCCCAACCTGCTCATCTCCCGCACCTTCTCCAAGGCTTACGGACTGGCCGGACTGCGCGTGGGGTTCGGGCTGGCCCGGCCTGCTGTGATCGACCTCATGAACCGTGTGCGCCAGCCTTTCAATGTGAGCTCACTGGCCCTGGTGGCTGCCCAGGCTGCCCTTGGCGACCTGGAGTTTCTCGAGCGCACCCGGGCCCTCAACACGGCGGGACTGGCGCAACTGGCCGAAGGCTTCCGTCGCCTGGGACTGTCCTTCATTCCTTCCCACGGCAATTTCCTATCGGTGGAAGTGGGCGACAGTGCCCGCATCTATCAGTCGCTGCTGCGCCAGGGCATCATCGTTCGTCCGGTGGCCGGCTATCGCATGCCGCGCCACCTGCGCATTTCCGTGGGCCTGCCTGAAGAAAACGCCGCCTGCCTGGCCGCCCTCGAGCGCGCCCTGCAGGAGGCCCCCTAAGCCATGCCGGGGACCGCGTCCCTGCCGCCACGCTCCCTGGCCGTCATCGGCGTGGGGCTGATTGGCGGTTCCTTTGCGCTGGCCCTGCGCGAAGCGGTGGGCGAACTGCGCGTGGTGGGCTACGATCGCGACGAAGTGAACCTGGCGGCTGCGCGCCACCTGGGCGTGGTGGATGTGGCCGCTCACGACATCGCGGCAGCGGTGCGCGAGGCCGACCTGGTGCTGGTGGCCGTGCCGGTAGGGCAGGCGGGTTCCGTGCTGGAAGCTGTAGCCCCCGCCCTCAGTCCCACCGCCATCGTCACTGACGTGGGCAGCACCAAGGGTTCCGTGGTGCAAGCCGCGCGGGCCGCCCTGGGGTCGGCTTTCGAACGTTACGTGCCGGGCCATCCCATTGCCGGTGCCGAGCACAGCGGCGTGCGCGCCGCCCGGGCCGACCTGTTC
>JAGWTQ010000031.1 GCA_028868905.1 Betaproteobacteria bacterium | reverse complement strand
CAGATCGTGCGCCAGGGCGGGGTGCTGTACGCCGGACTGGGCGCCTTGAGCGACGAGGCCACGGCACGCGCCCTGGGCGGACTGCTGCTGGCCGACCTGGCGGCGCTGGCGGGCGACCGCTACCGCAGCGCGGGCGAGCGGCAGCCCATCCGCCTGTTCGTGGACGAAGCTGCCGAAGTGACCAATCCCGCCTTCATCCAGCTCCTCAACAAGGGACGCGAATGCGGTGTGCAGGTGACGTTTGCCGTGCAGACGCTGGCCGACCTGGAAGTGGCCATGGGCGGGGAAGCCCCCGCGCGCATGATGCTGGGCAATGCCGGCAACCTGGTGGCGTTTCGCTTGCTCGACGCCGGTTCGCGCGAAGCCTGGTCGGCGCGCGCCGGCCAGGTCTGGACCCGCCTCACCAGCAGCGCCCAGGGTGTCCAGCGGGGCGCAGGGCCGGTCGGCAGCCGCAACAGCCGGAGCGCCGGACGCAGCGATGCGTTGCGGGAAGTGCCGCTGCTGCCTGAATCGCTGCTGGCGCACCTGCCCGACCTCGCCTTTGCGGTGCTGCTGGGGGGAGGGCAGGCGGCGCTTGGGCGCCTGCCGCTGCTGGCGGAGGAAGCGTCGTGATGATCGCGGGACTGGCCACCGAAGCCCTGCGCGAACAGCAGGCCTGGCACGGCACGCTCGCGCTGCTGGCCTGGCGCGAGGCGCTGGCATCGCCGGGCTCGGGCTGGACCCTGCAATGGCATTACCGACTGGCAGTGCTGGGCGGATGGTTGATGGCGGGGCTGCCGCCCGCGCTGTTGCTGGGTTGGCGCCGCTGGCAGGGGCGCGCCGGGCGCGACGCCTTCGAAGTGCTGGCCAGCCGTGGCCGCAGGCTCACCCTGCTGCTGGCGATGGTCGTCGGGAGTGGGACCTACCTGGTCTGGCCTGCGCCGCTGCCGCCGCCTGCCACGCCGTTGTGCGCGGCGCTGCTTCTGCTTGCCCTGGCCGGGCTGCCCTGAGTCCTGCCCTTATTTGCCGCCACGGGCAAAATCGTCCAGTTCGGTGTCGTCGATGGCGTACAGCGCATCGAGGCTGTCATCGTCAAAGGGGTCGCACGCCGGCTCGCGTCCCGGTAAAATGGCGTGTTCGGACTGGCTGAACGCGGGTTCGTATTCGGAAATCATTTCCGTCTCCTTAGGCTTATCTCGTCTCTTTTCGTCATGTTGCAGTGATACCCGAGCAAGATGACAGGCGCATGACAGGGCCCGGCCAGTGCCGGGACTTTTTTCGGTGGGAAACGGATTTCACATGTCGCAACGGAAACAATCGGAGCGCCGCTGGCTGCCCCAGTTGGCGCTGGTGGTGCTGTCCCTGATCTGGGGCTACACCTGGGTGATGGCCAAGGAAGGGCTCGATTACGCCCCGCCCCTGGCCTTTGCCGCGCAGCGTTCCATTGGTGGAGCGCTCGCCCTGCTGCTGGTGCTCAAATGGAGCGGCCGCCCCCTGCGCATGATGGCGCCGGGCTCGGCGCTCGCCATCGGGCTGGTGCAGGTGGCGGGATTCACCCTGCTGCAAACCTGGGCTCTGGTGGAAGGCGGTGCCGGCAAGACGGCCGTGCTGATTTACACCATGCCCATCTGGACCCTGCTGCTGGCCTGGTGGTTCCTGGACGAGCGCATCCGCGGCACGCAATGGATGGCGGCGGCCACCACGCTGGCCGGGCTGTTGCTCATCATCGAGCCGTGGGACCTGCAGGCAAGCCCGCTCAGCAAGCTGCTGGGCGTGCTCGCGGCCCTGTGCTGGGCCATCGGCACCATCCTGGTCAAGCGCCTGCGTGCGCGCCAGACAGTGGACCTGCTCAATCTCACCACCTGGCAGATGGTGGTGGGCGCCGTGGTCCTGGCGGGGTTCGCTGCGGTGGTGCCGGAGCCGTCCACGCGCTGGTCGCCCCATTTCCTGGAAATCCTGGGCTTCATGTCGGTGGCCAGCACGGCCCTGTGCTGGTGGCTGTGGATTTACATCCTCGACCGCGTGCCGGCCTGGGAGGCCAGCCTGTCCGTGCTGGGAACGCCGGTGGTGGCCCTGCTGTCGTCGCGCTGGCTGACGGACGAACGTTTTCGCCTGCCCGAACTGCTGGGCATCGCGCTCATCGGCTCCGGGCTGGTTCTGCTGGGGCTGCTGGGGTGGGCGGCCAGCCGCCGTTCGGGGGCAGATGCAATTTCCGGCCGGTCAGTGGATAATGCCCTCGAATAACAAAAAATTACGAATGGATGGCGAATGACTAGGGACGACTTCGGCTCTCAGGCATCTCTTGAAGGATCGGCTGAAGAGTCCTTGCTGCTGCAGATCCAGGCGCTCGGCCAGCTGCCATCCCCCTCCCATACGGCCTTGCGCCTGTTTTCCCTGCTCCAGTCCCCCGACAGCGGCCTCAAGGAAATCGCGGCGGTGGTCAAATCCGACCCCACGCTCACCGTGCGCCTGCTGCGCCTTGCCAACCGCCCCGGCAACGGGGCCGTACGTCCGGCCGTGGCGGTGGAAGAGGCCCTGGTGCGCCTGGGGCTGAACGCGGCCGTGCACCTGGCGGCCGGGCTGTCCGTGCTGGACAACGCGCTTTCCAACCAGGAAGGCGAAGTGGCGGCCTATCTCACCCTGTGCCAGCGCTCGCTTGCGGCCGCCGTGGTGTCGGAATGGCTGTGCGGGCAACCGGGCGTACCGGCCGGTTCCGCCGAAATGTTCACCTGTGCGCTGCTGGCGCGCGTGGGGCAGCTGGCCCTGCTGCGCTTCTATCCCGACGCCTACAGCGGGTTCCTGTCCAGCAGCCGGCGGCCGGAAGAGCTGCTGCACCTGGAACGCCAGCATTTCGGCGTCGATCATGTGGCCATCAACATGGCCCTGCTCAACGAATGGGGTTTTCCCGGCGTGCTGGTGGACGTGATCCGGCTGGCGGAAGCGGGCCAGGACGACCTGTCAGCGAACGACCGCAAGGGCATCATGGCCCAGATTCTGCGCGCGTCCTGGGACCTCGCCCCCCTGCTGGTGGAGCAGGCGCCCGAAGAGGCGCTGCTGCCCCCCCTGCAGGAGATCCTCACGCTGCTGGGCGTGAACCCCAATGCAGACGCCTTGCACAAGGCCTCGGGACAGGTGCGCCATTGCTGGCAGTTGTGGTGCGAAGACCGCGGCCTTACCGGAACTGACGACGGGGATGCCGGCGCCGTCGCCGCCGGCCAGCCGGGAGCGCTGGCGATCGCGTTTTTTCTGGCCCCGAACGAGCCGCGCCCGGACTGGGTGGCGGCCCTGGAAGGGGCTGGCTACCGGCTGCTGGCGGCGCCCACGTTCGAGATGGCGGGGCGGCAGCTCACCACCGGACATGCCGACCTGCTGGTGGCCATGCTGTGCAGTGCCCAGCAGGAAGCCCAGGCGCCGTTGCTGGCGGCGCTCTCCGGCAGCCACGGGCACGCCGTCATCCTGCTGCAGGACGTGCCGGATCAGGGTGCGCAGGCACACCTGCTGGGGCTGGGCATCGACGCCGTGCTGCCGTGCACGGTGGGCAGCGAGCTGCTGCTGGCCCAGGTGGCCCGGGCAGCGCAGCATGTGCGGCTGAACCAGATGCTGGAAGCCGAACGCGCCTCCCATCGCCGCATCCTGTCGCAACTGGCGGTAACCACCCGCAGACTGCACCGGCAAACCCTCACCGATCCGCTCACGGGGCTGGCCAACCGCCGCATGGCGGACGCCTTCCTCAAGCGCCACTGGGCCCAGGCGGAGCGGCGCCAGACGCCGCTGGGCTGCCTGCTGCTCGACCTGGACGACTTCAAGCAGATCAATGATTCCTTCGGGCATGACGCGGGCGACCGCGTGCTGGTGGAACTGGCCAGCATCCTCAAGCGCCAGGTGCGCCAGGAAGACCTGGCGGTGCGCCTGGGCGGCGACGAGTTCCTGATGATCTGCCCGCTGGCGCGCGAATCCGACCTCGAAGTGCTGTGCAAGCGCCTGCTGGCCGCCGCCGCCAAGCTCAACCTGGAAACCGGGCCGTTGCGTTTTTCCACGGGACTGGCCGAGCGCGATCCCCATGTCATGAAAACACCCGAAGACCTCCTGCGCGCAGCCGACCAGAAGCTCATGCGCATCAAGCGCGGACGCTGAGGTTGGAGATATAAGCGTTACTGATTAATTCAATCAGAATAATTTAATTTACTTATGCATGGTTTTCTTTGAAGATGAGGTCCATCGCGACGCAACGATGGACCCCACGGAGGAAGACCATGGCAGTGAAGACCTACAACGCGGGCGTTAAGGAATACCGCCACACGTACTGGACGCCCGAATACAGCCCGAAAGACACCGACATTCTCGCCTGCTTCAAGATCACGCCGCAGGCCGGCGTGGATCGTGAAGAAGCCGCTGCCGCCGTCGCGGCGGAATCTTCCACCGGCACCTGGACCACGGTCTGGACCGACCTGCTGACCGACCTCGATTACTACAAGGGCCGCGCCTACCGCATCGAAGACGTGCCGGGCGACGACACCTGCTTCTACGCCTTTGTGGCCTACCCCATCGACCTGTTCGAAGAAGGATCGGTGGTCAACGTGATGACGTCCCTGGTGGGCAACGTGTTCGGCTTCAAGGCCATCCGCGCCCTGCGCCTGGAAGACATACGTTTTCCGCTGGCCTATGTCATGACCTGCGGCGGCCCGCCCCAGGGCATCCAGGTGGAACGCGACAAGCTCAACAAGTACGGCCGTCCGCTCCTGGGCTGCACCATCAAGCCCAAGCTGGGTCTGTCCGCCAAGAACTACGGCCGCGCGGTGTACGAATGCCTGCGCGGCGGCCTGGATTTCACCAAGGATGACGAAAACGTCAACAGCCAGCCCTTCATGCGCTGGCGCGACCGCTTCGAATTCGTCCAGGAAGCCACCATCAAGGCCGAACGCGAAACGGGTGAACGCAAGGGCCACTACCTCAACGTGACGGCGCCCACGCCGGAAGAGATGTACAAGCGCGCGGAATTCGCCAAGTCCATCGGCGCGCCCATCATCATGCACGACTACCTCACGGGCGGTCTGACGGCCAACACGGGACTGGCCAACTGGTGTCGCGACAACGGCATGCTGCTGCACATCCACCGCGCCATGCACGCCGTGCTCGACCGCAACCCGCACCACGGCATCCATTTCCGCGTGCTCACCAAAATCCTGCGCCTGTCCGGCGGCGACCACCTGCATTCGGGCACGGTGGTGGGCAAGCTGGAAGGCTCGCGTGAAGCGACCCTGGGCTGGATCGACCTGATGCGCGACAGCTACGTCAAGGAAGACCGCAGCCGCGGCCTGTTCTTCGACCAGGACTGGGGCGCCATGCCGGGCCTGTTGCCGGTGGCTTCGGGCGGCATCCACGTATGGCACATGCCGGCGCTGGTCAACATTTTCGGTGACAACTCGGTGCTGCAGTTCGGCGGCGGCACGCTGGGCCATCCCTGGGGCAACGCGGCCGGTGCCGCGGCCAACCGGGTGGCGCTGGAAGCCTGCGTGGCGGCCCGCAACCAGGGTGTGGCTGTGGAAAAGGAAGGCCGTGCCATTCTCACCCAGGCGGCGCAGCACAGCCCCGAACTCAAGATCGCCATGGAAACCTGGAAAGAGATCAAGTTCGAGTTCGATACGGTGGACAAGCTGGACGTGGCCCACAAGTAATCCGCATTCAAGGAGAGAGACATGAGCGAAGTGATGGACTACAAGTCCCGCCTGAGCGATCCCGCCAGCCGGAAGTTCGAAACGTTTTCCTACCTGCCTCCCATGACGGCGGACGAAATCCGCAAGCAGGTGGAATACCTGGTGAAGAAAGGCTGGAATCCCGCCATCGAGCACATCGAGCCGCAGTACCTGATGGATTCCTACTGGTACATGTGGAAGCTGCCCATGTTCGGCGAAACCGACGTGGACCGCGTGCTGGCAGAGGCCGAAGCCTGCCACAAGGCCAACCCCGACAACCACGTGCGTCTTGTCGGCTACGACAACTACAGCCAGTCCCAGGGGACGGCCATGGTGATTTTCCGCGGCAAAACTGTTTGAACGGCATGGTTTTGCCTTTTTTGGCCCCCGCTGCCGAAAGGCGCGGGGGTTTTTTGTCCCTGAGGTGCAGACAATGAGCGACATCCTGTCCCAATACCGGATTGCCAACGCCCCCTACTACCGCCCGGTGGGCGACGAAGTGGCACTGTTCGAGGCGGCTTACTCGGTGCGCATGCCCATGATGCTCAAGGGTCCCACCGGTTGCGGCAAGACCCGCTTTGTGGAATACATGGCCCACAGGCTCGGACGGCCGCTGGTGACCGTGGCCTGCAACGAAGACATGACGGCGGCCGACCTGGTGGGGCGCTTTTTGCTCGACGCCCAGGGTACGCGCTGGCAGGACGGGCCGCTCGCCATCGCGGCGCGCCATGGGGCCCTCTGTTACCTGGACGAAGTGGTGGAAGCGCGCCAGGACACCACCGTGGTGATCCACCCCCTCACCGACAACCGGCGCGTGCTGCCCCTGGAAAAGAAAGGAGAACTGGTGCGCGCCCACCCCGATTTCCAGATCGTGATTTCCTACAACCCGGGCTACCAGAGCCTCATGAAGGACCTCAAGCAGTCCACCAAGCAGCGCTTTGGCGCGCTCGATTTCAACTATCCCGAACACGGCGTGGAAACGGAAATCGTGGCCCATGAAGCCGGCGTCAGTGCCGATGTGGCGGGCAAGCTGGTGTCCATCGCCGAACGCGCGCGCAACCTCAAGGGACATGGCCTGGACGAAGGCATTTCCACGCGCATGCTGATCCATGCCGGCAGCCTCATCGCGCACGGCGTGGATGCCCAAAGTGCCTGCCGGGTGGCGCTGGTGCGTCCCATCACGGACGACCCCGACATGCGCGATGCGCTGGATGCCGCCGTGACCACCTTTTTCTGAGGGCGCTGCCCATGGCCGTGCACCTGGAGGATTACGCCGAACTGCTGGGCCAACTGCCGGAATCCTGCCGTCAGGCCCTTCACGCCAACTGGCACGAGGCCACGCGCCAGCTGTCGGGACAGGCGCTGGAGCGCTACCTGCACGGGGCGGAGTCGCTCTCGCGCCTGGGCAAGGGGGCGGACCCGGTGCTGGCCTGGATCGAGGCGGCACCTGCCGTGGCACGCGAAGTGGGGGAAGATGCGCTGCCCGACCTCATGCAGACGGCGCTCGCATTTGCGTCGCGCACGTCGGGGCCCGTCATCGAGCGCCTGCTGGCCACTGCGCCCGTGGCGGCGCTGCGGCTCTCCGACCCCGAGCTGTTCGGCCAGTACCTGCAATTCCTCAACCAGTTCATCGGCCAGGCCCCGCGCGGGCTGCGGCCGCTGCTCGACCACCTCGACGTGCTGCTGGGCCAGCTCACCCTGGGCGGCCTGCGGCGCTGGGCCCTGTGGGGCGCGCACGCGCACCGCACCGACTTCGAGGCGCAGGCGGCCTATTTCAGCCTGACGTCCAAGGAATCGCTCGCGGTGCTGCAGAAGGAACGCAAGGGCACCCTGTTCGTGGACGTGCAGCGGCGCATCGCCATGTACCTGCGCGCGCTGTGGGGGCGCGATTTCTTCATGCGGCCCACCTCGGGCGACTTCGAGCGGCGCGAAGGCTACCGGCCCTACATCGCAGGGCACCTGTTCCACCTGCCCGATGCGTTCGACGACTGGGAGGGGGTGCCCGGCACCGAACTCTACCGCGCGGCGGCAGCCCATTGTGCCGCGCATCTGGCCGCCACCACTCGGCCCCTGCGGGGAGACGGCCTCGATCCGCTGCAGCGCGTCCTGGTGGAACTGGTGGAAGACGCGCGCGCAGAAGCGCTCGCCATCCGGCGCTTTCCCGGCCTGCAGACCCTGTGGGCGCGCTTCCACAGGGCCAGTCCGGTCAACGGCGCCCATGCCGGCGCCTGGTTCGACCGCCTGGCGCGTGCGCTCATCGACCCCGCCTACCGTGATCCCGACCCCTGGGTCGCCTTGGGACGCACCTTGTTTGCCGCTGCCGGGCAGCGGCTCGACACGCCCCAGGTTTCCTGGGACATGGGCGTGGCCCTGGCCCACGCGTTCCGTGAAAAACAGCTCCCGTTCAACCCGCGCACGGATCTGCCCAGCGCTCCCTACCGCGATGACAACCGCTACGTGTGGGCCTTCGACGGCAGCGACGGCGCGCCCGGCATCTCGTTCGTGGAAGCGCCGCGCCAGGTGCGGCGCAAGGTGAGCCTGATGGAAATGGTGAACGAAATCGACAGCGAGCTGGCCGGCGACGACGCCCAGGAAATCTGGGTGCTGGAAAGCGAACTGTTTCCCTACGAGGACGAAGGGAAAAGCTACAACGCGCTGGAAGGCAAAGAGCCGGTGTCCGATCCCTTCCATTACGCGGAATGGGATTACCAGATCCAGCTCGAGCGGCCGTCCTGGGCCACCGTGCTGGAACGCCGGCCGGGGCTGGGGGAATTGGCCCTCATCGACGACATCACGGCACGCCACAAGCGCCTCATCGGGCGCATGAAATACCTGCTGGACGCGATGCAGCCGCAGGGCGTGACGCGCCTGCGCAAGCTGGAGGAAGGAGACGAGGTGGACCTGGGGGCTGCCGTGGACGCCCTGGTGGACTGGCGCCAGGGGCGCCATCCGGACCCGCGCATCATGATGCGGAGCGTGCGCAAGGTGCGCGACATCGCCGTGCTGGTGCTGCTGGATCTGTCGGAATCCACCAACGAGCAGGTGGCGGGGCAGGAACACACGGTGCTCGACCTCACGCGCGAAGCGGCCGTGCTGCTGGCGGACGCCATCCACAAGGTGGGCGATCCTTTCGCCATTCACGGGTTCTGCTCGGACGGACGGCACGACGTGCGCTACTGGCGCTTCAAGGATTTTGCCGACCCCTACGGGCCGCTCGCCAAGGCGCGCCTGGCCGGCATGCGCGGCCAGCTCTCCACGCGCATGGGGGCTGCCCTGCGCCATGCGGCGGCGGCCCTGCGCGCCCAGCCGGCGGCCCGCAAGCTGCTGCTGGTGCTCACCGACGGCGAACCGGCGGACGTGGACGTGCGCGATCCCCAGTACCTGCGCTACGATGCACGCAAGGCGGTGGAGGAGGCGGGCCGCCACGGCATCGCCACCTATTGCATGACGCTCGATCCGCGGGCGGACCAGTACGTGTCGCGCATTTTCGGGGCGCGCCGTTACCAGGTGCTGGACCAGGTGGAGCGCCTGCCGGAAAAACTGCCGATGCTTTATGCGGGACTCACGAGGTGACCATGGAACAGCGTTATGCGGGGGTTTTTCAGGACCACCAGGGGGGCATGACCCACCTCGGCCGGATCATTCGCGACGCCTGGGTGTTTGGCCTGCTGCCGGAAACACAGGACGGGGCCGGCTGGACCGCAGGCCAGATGCAGGCCCTGTACGAGCAGGTGTACGCCGAATGGGAAAAGTACGGCCATCTGCCCAGCCGCCTGCCCGATGCGTTGCGCGAACGTTACGTCCACATCCACAACCAGGCCATCGAACGTGCTCGCGCCCAGGGCTGGGATCCGGAACTCGGCGAAGACGACTGAACGCCGCGCCTACAGCGTGAGCAGGCAGGCGGGGTCGAAACCGGTGTTTTCCCCTGCCACGCCGCGCGGGTTGGAAAAAACGCGCGTGGCGCCCACCCGGTAGTCCGCCGCCAGGTGGGTGTGGCCGTGAATCCACAGCACGGCAGGCTCCCCCAGCAACTCATCCCAGGCATTGGCAAAGGTCGCGTCCAGGTGGGTGTGCGGGTACTTCTGGTTTTCCAGGGAGCGCAGGGAAGGCGCGAAATGGGTAACCACCACGGTGGGTCCGGGGTAGGGCACCTGCAACTGGCGCTGCAGCCACTGGCGCGCCGCCTGGTTGCGCGCGATGAAGTCGGCCGGTTCGGCACGACGCCCGTTGCCGGCCTCAATGCGGTCGAAATCCTTGAACGCAACGCGCGCGCCCCATTTGGCCGCCACCGGGTCGCCCGTCACCGTGAAATCGGTCCAGCCGGTGGCGGCCAGGAAGCGGATGCCGTGCCATTCGTCCCAGGCCTGGTCGAGAAAGCGCACCTGCGGATCGCTTGCCAGCAGCAACGCTTCGCGCGTGCGATCCAGATGTCCGCCGTAATATTCGTGGTTGCCCGCCACGTACAGCACGGGACAGTCGAAGGTGGCGCGCGCCCATTCCATGCCGCGCGTGCCTTCGTCGATGTCGCCCGCCAGCACCACGAGGTCGGCCTCGCGCAGCGCCGGCTGGTACACGGAACGTTCGTTGTGCAGGTCGGAGAGGATGTGGAGCTTCATGGTGCGGCAGGATAGGATGAGGCTGATGAAGCCCATTGTATCCATTTTCCTGGCCGTGGGGCTGCTGGCCGGCTGCAGCGCGCCGCCGGCCACCCGCCCACTGCCGCCCCCGTCAGGCAGCCTTCCGCTGCAGGGTCCCCTGCTGGCCGTGGACGGGGCGCATTCGCTGGTCACGTTTCGCGTCACCCGGGCCGGGCCGCTGGCCCGCCTGGGGCACGACCACGTGCTGGCCTGCCGCTGCCTGTCTGGCAGCGTCTCGCTGGCCTCGGGCGAGGCCCTGCTGATTCTGCCGCTTGACGCGCTGACGGTGGACGAGCCCGACTTGCGCCGTGCGGCGGGACTGGATCCCGAGGTGGACGAAGAGGCCGTGGCGGGAACGCGCCGCAACCTGCAAACGAAAGTGCTCGACACGGCGCATTATCCCGAGGCGCTCATCCGCATCCGGCGCGAAGGGCCGGCGCGCTTGCAGGTGCGCATGACGGTGCGCGGCCAGGACCATGCGCAGGCGGTGCCGGCGCGGGTGGAACCCTTGCCCGGTGGCGGGCTGCGCGTCATGGGGGCCTTCACGGTACGCCAGAGCGATTTCGGCATGACGCCGTTTTCAGTGCTGGGCGGCGCCTTGCAGGTGGCCGATGCGGTGGACGTGCGTTTCGACGTGACGGCGCTGCCGATGGCGGCGCCCTGAGAGGACGTTAGCCGAGACCGGGTAGAAAGCGTCCGGTGTGTTGGCGATAGTCCCGGTATTCGGGAAAGCGTTCTTCCAGCAGGCGCTCTTCCAGCGCCGCCTTGAAATTGAGTACCAGCACCAGCAAGGCCCACAGTCCCCACAACAGCCCGCCGCCAGAGCCTGCCGTCACGATGGCCGCCGTGCCCAGCAGCAGGGCCACGTACATGGGGTGGCGCACGCGCCGGTACGGGCCGCTCGTCACCAGGCGGGCTCCGCTGCGCGGTTCGGGACGGATGTTGAAGTTGCCGGGCGGGTTGTGCCAGAACACCCACAGGGCGAGCACCACGGCGGCCAACGCCAGGCACAGTGCCAGGGTGCCAAAGTGCCAGGGCACCGATTCCAGCAGCAGGAGGGCCACCAGCGCAAACTGGGCCGTCACCCACAGCAAGGATTGCACGCGCACCGGCATGTCAGGCCAGCAGCACGGCCACGAAGCCGGTGATGAAAATGCCGTCGAACGTGCCGGCGCCGCCGATGGAAGCCACGGGCGCGCCGAGGGATTTGAGGTCTTTGAGGCGCACCAGGTCGGCGCCGATGAGCACGCCCAGGCTGCCGCCGATGTAGGCGAGCGGAGCCCGCTGTTCCGGGTTGAGCAGCCACGCCACGAGCGCGGCCACGACCGGCGCGATGAACACGGGCATGGCAATGCCCACGCCGGGAATGGGGCGGCTGATGGCGTGGGCCACGCCGGCCACCACGGCGATGGCCGCCAGCACTTCGAAAGGCGAGAGCGGGCGGTGCGCCATCAGGTAGAAGGAAAAAACCAGGGGGATGAGCGCGCCGCCCACGTTGACCACCACCGTGGTGCGGCCGGTGAAGGGGATTTTACGGAACAGGGGCAGGCGCGCCAGTTCCGGTGGCAGCACCGGAGAGGCCGCGCCTTCCGAGCGCACGCTGAACAGAGGCAGGTTGATGGTGCTGCCCACCAGGGTGGCCAGCAGCAGCAGGTAGGCGGAATGGCTGGACAGGCCCAGTTTCTCAAAGGCCACGCTCACCAGGCCAAACTGGACGACGATCACCAGCAGGATGAAGGCGGCAATGAGCAGCAGCAGGCGCAGGGGAGAGAAGGGCACGAAAAAACCTCCGCAGAGCGTCCAGTTTACCACTCAGGCCAGCGGTGGCAGCAGCGCGCTGCCCGCGGGCCACTCGCTCACGATGGCGGGATTCCATTGCAGCAGGCGGGGCAGCTTGCCCGGATAGTCGAGGCGGGAAAGCAGGTGGCGCAGCAGGTGGATGCGCGCGGACTTCTTGTTGTCCGAATGGATCACGGCCCAGGGCGCGGCGTGATGATGGGTGCGGGAGAGCATGGCGTCGCGCGCCCGGCTGTAGGCCTTCCACTGGCGCACCGCGGCCTTGTCGATGGGACTCACTTTCCACTGCTTGAGCGGGTCCTTGGCACGGTCGCGCAGGCGGCGCACCTGTTCCTCGCGTGAAATGTCGAGGTAGTACTTGAACAGCTTGATGCCGGATCCCACCAGCAGGGCTTCGAAGGTGTTGACCGTGTTCATGAAGTCTTCGTATTCCTGGGGCGTGCAGAACCCCATCACGGGCTCGACCCCGGCGCGGTTGTACCAGCTGCGGTTGAACAGCACGAATTCCCCGGGGCTGGGCAGGTGCGGCACGTAGCGCTGGAAATACCATTGCCCGGTTTCGCGGTCGGACGGTTTGCCCAGGGCCACCACGCGCGTGTCGCGCGGACTCAAGTGTTCCACCACGCGCTTGATGGTGCCGTCCTTGCCGGCGCCGTCGCGCCCTTCCACGATCACCAGAATGCGTTCGCCGCTGCCGATGAAATGACGCTGCAGTTTGACCAGCTCGATTTGCAACGGGCGCAGGGCCGCTTCATAATCGGCTTCGCTGAAGCGCGTGTCCGAAGGGGCGCCGGTGTTTTTCTTCATGGAAAGCTCCCGGATCGAAAGACGGTGTCATGGAACATGATACGGCATCCCGCGGCCTGCCTGCTTTGGACGATCCTCTGCCACCATTCACAGAACATCCATGACGTCCGATACCCTGAAATCCCAGTTCCGCCAGCAGGCCCAGGGAGCGCTGAGCTTGTACGTCGCATTCATCGGCGTGAGTGCCGGCCTTTTTTCCACCCTGCACCGGTTGCAGGCGGCCTCCGCCGATGCGCTGGCGCAAGCGGGCGGGCTCGATGCCGGCTACGTGGCGCGCTGGTGCGACACGGCTTACGCCTTCGGCTACCTCGAAGCCGAAGGCACCCTGTTCCGCCTGAGTCCCACGGGGGACGCCATGCGCCCCGAAGCGCCCGACACCCTCATGCCGCTCGCCGTGCAGTCCGTGCTTTCGGCGCACATGGCGGAGCGTGCGGCCGGACTCCTGCGCAGCGGCGAACGGCCCGGCGAATCGGTGCTGGGCGAACGCGCCACCATCCTGCCCTGGTTCGGGCCCATGCTGGAAGCAAACTTTGCGACCCTGTTTGAAAGCACCATCTGTCCCGCCGTGCCGGCGTTCCAGGAAGCCGATGCGCGTGACGGCCTGGCGCTGGACCTGGGGTGCGGCAACGGCTGGTACCTGCGGGCGCTGGCGCGGCGTTACCCCCGCCTGCGCGGGCTGGGACTCGACGGCTTTGCCGAAAACGTGGCGCAGGCGCGCACACGGGCGGAAAGCGAGGGGCTGGCCGGCCGCCTGCAGTTCGAGCAAGGCGACATCCACGACTTCACCCTCAGGGAGCCGGCCGACCTCATCGCCATGAACCGCGCCCTGCACCACGTGTGGGAGCGCGGCCGCCCGGAAATTTTCCGCTGGCTGCACGACAACCTGAAGCCGGGGGGGCACGCCGTGATCTGGGAACCGGTCTGGCCCGCCGACCGCACCCTGCTGCGCGAGCCGGCACGGCGCGGCCTGTCGTTCCAGAACCTGAGCGAATACGTGCAGGGCAACCACCTGCTGCAGCCCGAAGAAATCGCGGACGCGTTTGCCGAAGCCGGGATGCCGGCGCAAATCCACCGTTTTTCCGGAGGCAGCGAAGCGCTCATCGTGGCGCGCCGCCAGGACGCCTGATCTGTTCTGCCGGTCTGCCCCTGACGGCTTGCGCCGGGGGGCGTCCGTTGCCTATACTGTACATCCATACAGTATAGGCCGTGCCATGAGCCCCGCTTTTTTCCCTGAACCGGCCGAACCTTACGAGGAAGAGGCGCTCGATCTCACCGAATACCTGGTGCGCAACCGGGCGGCCACCTTCCTTTTCACCGTCAAGGGCGACTCCATGAAAGGGGCGGGGATCATCGCGGGCGACAAGGTGCTGGTGGACCGCGCCCTGGAAGCGTGCCACGGGGACATCGTGGTGGCGGCCGTGAGGGGCGAATACACCCTGAAGCGCCTGTTCCGGCGCGAAGGCGAAGTGGCGCTGCTGCCGGAAAATCCCGCCTATGCCCCGATCCGTTTCAGGGAAGGGGCGGAGCTCCAGGTGTGGGGCGTGGTGGTGGGGCTGGTGCGGCGCTATCGCCGGCGGTGAACCGTGGCGCCGCATTTCGCCCTGGTGGACGTCAACAACTTCTACGTGTCCTGCGAGCGGGTGTTCAATCCGCGCCTGGAAGGCGTGCCGGTGGTGGTGCTGTCCAACAACGACGGCTGCGCCGTGGCGCGCAGCAACGAAGCCAAGGCGCTGGGCATTCCCATGGGCGCGCCCTGGTTCCAGATGCGCGAGCTGGCGCACCGCCACCGCGTGCGCGTGCTCTCGTCCAACTACGAACTCTACGGCGACATGAGCAGTCGCGTGGTAGCCATCCTGCGCGCCTTTTCGCCTGACCTCGAGGTGTACAGCATCGACGAATCGTTTCTTGACGTGGCACCGGTGCTGGCCCTGCACGGCGGCGGTTCTGCCCTGGGGCAGACCATCCGTCACCGCATCCGGCAATGGGTGGGGCTGCCCGTGTGCGTGGGGCTCGCGCCCACCAAAACGCTCGCCAAGCTGGCCAACCATCTGGCCAAGCGCCATCCGGGGTTCGAGGGCGTGTGCGACTGGGCTGCCTTGCCGGCGCCGGAACAGGCGGCCTGGATGTCCGGCGTGGGGGTGGGTGAAATCTGGGGCGTGGGGCGGCGCCTGGAACCCAAGCTGCAGGCGCTGGGCCTGCGCACGGTGCGCGACCTGTGCCAGGCGGACGCCGATTTTCTGCAGGCGCGCTTTGGCGTGGTGCTGGCGCGCGTGGCGAGCGAACTGCGCGGCGCACCCTGCCTGGACCTGGAAACGCTGGCCGAGCCGCGCCAGCAGATCATCGTGTCGCGCAGTTTCGGATGCCCGGTGGCGGCGCTTGCCCCATTGCAGGAAGCGCTTGCCATGCATGCGGCGCACGCCGCGGAAAGGCTGCGGGCCGACGGGTCGGTGGCGGCGGCCGTGCAGGTGTCCCTGCATGCCCATCCGTTCCGCGCGGGTGAACGCCACGAAGAGGCGGTGACCCTGCCGCGACCCACCGACGACACGCGCCTGCTGACCCGGGCGGTGCGGGCGGCCGCGGCCCGCCTGTACCGGGAAGGCTGCACTTACCGCAAGGCGGGCGTGCTGCTGTTCGGCCTGTCGGCCCGGGAGCAGCCGCAAGGAGAGCTGTTCGACTGCGGGGGGGCGGAACGTGAACGTTCGGCGCGGCTGATGGCGGTGATGGACGGCATCAACCGCGCGTACGGTCCGGACACCCTGCGTTCCGCCGCCTCCGGACTGGAGCGGCCCTGGCGCATGCGATCGGGCCGCCGTTCGCCGCGCTACACCACCTGCTGGGAAGAGTTGCCGGTGGTATCCTAGGCCCCGGCCGCTGCGCGGCAGGGAGACCCATGAACAAGACGCGGCTGGAAGCGTTCAGCGACGGCGTGCTCGCCATCATCATCACCATCATGGTGCTGGAAATGAAAGTGCCGCAGGGCGTGGATCTCGAAGCCCTGCGCCCCGTGCTGCCCGTTTTCCTGAGCTACGTGCTGAGTTTCCTGTACGTGGGCATCTACTGGAACAACCATCATCACATGCTGCACACCACGCACCGGGTCACGGGCGGGGTGCTGTGGGCCAACCTGCACCTGCTGTTCTGGCTTTCGCTGTTTCCCTTCGTCACCGGCTGGATGGGGCAGAACCATTTCGAATCCCTGCCCACGGCCCTCTATGGCGTGGTGCTGCTGATGGCCGCCACCGCCTACTGGATCCTGGCGCAGGCCATCATCCGCGCCGAAGGCCCCCATTCCCTGCTGGCCCGTGCCATCGGGCGGGATGCCAAGGGCCTGGTGTCGATCGGCTGTTACGCGCTGGCGATCCCGCTGGCTTTCCTGCACCAGGGCGTGGCGCAGGCGGTTTACCTGGGCGTGGCGCTGCTGTGGCTGGTGCCGGACCGCCGCATCGTGCGCGTGCTGGACGAAAAAGCTTGATCTGAATCAACGGGGTAATCAATCGGTGGAGTTAACATTAAAGTTTCACCAAATGTGACCGTTAATTTTGATAAATTTCTGATTACAAGCTAATAACTAAAAAATATAGCAGGACGGGGCGGTAGGACAAGCGGTTAAATACAAGGACAGGCGCAGCCCACGAAGCGGCGTCGTCGGAGTCCTCATAATAACTCACTGCATCAGGGGTCTGTATGAAGGTCAACATGCCGGTGACCGGGGTCGAGCATCCGTATCCACGGGGCAAGATCCTGGTGTCCAAAACCGATCTCAAGGGCATCATCACATACGCCAACGAGGCGTTCATCGAAATCAGCGGTTTTTCCAAGCAGGAGCTCTACGGCAAAAACCACAACGTGGTGCGCCATCCCGACATGCCGCCCGCGGCCTTCGAGGACCTGTGGAGCACGGTCAAGACCGGGCGCCCCTGGCGCGGGCTGGTCAAGAACCGCAGCAAGAACGGCGACCACTACTGGGTGGACGCCACCGTGGTGCCGGTGCGCAAAAACAACCAGACCGTCGGTTACATGTCGGTGCGGCGCGAACCGGCCCGCAAGGATGTGGAAGCGGCCGAAGCCCTGTACCGCCAGCTGCGCGAAACCAAGGCCCGGCTCACCCATGGCCGCTTCTACGACGTGGTCTATCGCCTGCCGTTCCAGAGCCGCTTTGCCCTTTTCACGCTGTTCATGCTGGCCTGCACGGCGGCGGCCGCCATGGCCGGGCTGCGCGGCCAGACGACCCTGGCCTGGGGCTTTACCGGGCTGGCGGGCCTTTCCGGCATGGCGTCCACGCTGTTCATCCGTGTCAGCATCTGCCGGCCGCTGGCCCAGGCATCGGAATTCTTCGACCAGGTGGCGCAGGGCAACCTCAACAACGACATCGACGTGTACGGCAAGGACATCGCGGCGCGCATCCTGGCCTCGCTGGCCTATACCCAGGCGCACCTGCGGGTGATCGTGGACGAAATCAGCGTGGCCTCGGAGGGGCTGCAAAAGCGCTCGGACACGCTGGAAACGGAAGTGACCCAGGTGCTGGCCCATTCCGGCGAGCAGCAGGACCGCGTGAGCCAGGTGAGCACGGCCATGGAAGAGGTGAGCGTGTCGGTGACGGAAGTGGCGGGCAGCGCCAGCGCCGCAGCCGAATCGGCCAAGGCGGCCCAGACCATCGTGCAGGAAGGCGACCTGCAGATGTCGCGCAGCCTGACGTCGGTGTCGCGGGTGGTGGAGACGGTGCAGACGTCGAGCACCACCATCGACGCCTTGAGCCAGTCCATCGAAAAAATCGGCATGGTGACGCGCGTCATCAAGGAAATCGCGGAGCAGACCAACCTGCTCGCGCTTAACGCCGCCATCGAGGCGGCACGGGCGGGCGAGCAGGGGCGCGGCTTCGCGGTGGTGGCGGACGAAGTGCGCAAGCTTGCCGAACGCACCACCAACAGCACGGCGGACATCACCCACATCGTGGGTGAAATCCAGCACACCACGGGCAGCGCCGTGTCTTCCATGCAAAGCGCCGTGCGCGAAGTGCATGAAGGCATCCGCGAATTGCATGAGGCGCAGCAAAGCTTCAAGCGCATCACCCAGGCGGCCGAGGAAGTGACGCAGGCGGCCGACCACATCGCGAGCGCGGCCAGCGAGCAGTCTTCGGCCACTCAGGAAGTGGCCCGCAACATGGAACAGATTTCCGCCTTGATCGAAGAAAACGGTCACAGCGTGCGGCAGGTTAAACAGGCGGTGGATGAACTCACCGTGACGTCTGGAGAATTGAAGGAGCTGGTGGGACATTTCGCTTGATGACATCCGCCTCTGATCCGATCGTCCGGTTTCTGGACATTGGCGACAGCGCTTTTGACTGTCTGGACCGTCACCGGGACCTCCTGCTCGATGACACGGCCGGGTTCGCCCGCAGTTTCTATGATTACCTCCTGAGTCACCCGGAAACGGAGTCGATTCTTCGCGCGCTGCCTCCCGAGCGCCTGGCGGCCTTGCTGAACAAGCAGGCCGCCCATTTCGAGCACCTGCTGTACACCCGCTTTGGCGACGCCTACCAGGAAGAAGTGGCTCGCATCGGGCGCATCCATTACCGGCTGGGCATTGCCCCCACCTGGATCACCGGTTCCTATTACCTCTACTGGGACCACCTTTCCCGGCGCATCGACCGCAGCAGCGCGCTCACCCCCGCCGAGCGCGAGCAGCTGCATGACACGGTGGCCAAGGCCCTGTTCGCCGACCTGTGCCTGCAGCTGCAGGGGTACGCCAGCGCCCAGCAGGAAGACGACCAGACCCGGGCCGCGGTGACCCATGTGCTCATCAAGTTGCTGCTGGAAGGCCGCAGCGACGGCAACTGGCCCGGCCTGCTGCAGCAGATGTGCCAGAGCCTGGTGTCTCCGCAAACGCAGCTGCTCACGGCCTGGAGCGCCAAGCTGCAGGCCGCCCAGCACACGCTGCGCGTGACCTGTGCCATGGGGTCGGACGGGGAGGGCCTCGTCATTCCGCGTGCCGATGCCGATCCTTGCTGGCAGGCCCTGGCCACGCGCCGCCCCGTGGTGTTTCAGGCCAGCCCCGATGCGCCGCTGCACTGGGTGGCTGTGCTCGCACGCCAGGGCGTGCGCGAAATCGCCGTGTTTCCTTTCGGCGATGCGCAGTGGGGTTATACCGGCGTGGGCATTCTGGGATCCACTTCGCCCACCTACTTCGAGCGGGTGGGACTGGGCTACTTCGAGGCTTTTTCCAGCCTGGGCGACCTGGTGCTGGGCATGCGCGACCAGAGCCTGCGCGATGCCCTGACCGGCCTGCCCAACCGCGTCCTGTTCATGGACCGCCTGAACCACAGCGTGGCCGGTGCTGACCGCCGCGACACGTTCCTGGCCGTGGTGATGCTGGACCTGGACGGCTTCAAGGCCATCAACGACCGCTACGGCCACAGCGCGGGCGATGCCCTGCTGGCCCAGGTGGCGATGCGCCTGTCCACCGTGTTGCGGCCGCAGGACACCCTGGCGCGCCTGGGCGGGGACGAGTTCGGGCTGCTGGTGGACGGACTGGGCTCGTTGTTCGCCATGGAAGCCCTGTGTGAACGGTTTCTGGACGTGTTCCGGGAACCCTTCGCGCTGGAAGGCGGGCTCATGGCGAACATTTCCGCAAGCCTGGGGTTCACGCTCTACCCGCTGGACGAATCGGATCCGGAAACCTTGCTGCGCCATGCGGACCTGGCCATGTACAAGGCCAAAAACCTTGGACGCGACCGTTTCTCGGTGTATTCGGTGGCCATGAGCCAGGAATTCGAACGCTACCACCGGCTCACCCGGGAACTCAGCCAGGGACTGCAGCAGGATGAACTCTACCTGCTCTACCAGCCCCAGGTGGACATGAGCACGGGCGACATCGTGGGGGTGGAAGCGCTCCTGCGCTGGCGCCATCCCCAGCGCGGCCTGCTTGCCCCCGGCGAATTCCTGATGGCCATCGAAACCTTGCCCATGTCGCGCCACGTGGGCCGTTACGTGCTGGACCAGGTGCTGGGCCAGGTGCGGCGCTGGCATGCCGAAGGGCTGCGCCTGCGGGTGGCGGTCAACATCGGCGCCCTGCACCTGCTGGCGCAGGAGTTTCTGGAGGATGTGAAGGAGGCCCTGGAAAAGCACGCGTTCCCGGCGGAATTCCTGGAAATCGAAGTCACTGAAACCACCGCGATCGAAGACATGGCACGTGCCCGGCAGCAGTTGTCCGCCTGTCGCGACCTGGGCATCACGGTGGCGCTGGACGATTTCGGCACCGGCCGTGCGCCCTTGAGCTACCTGCAGGGCCTGCCGGCAGACACGGTCAAGATCGACCGCACCTTCGTGCAGAACATCCTGGAAGATCCGCGCGACGCCGCCATTGTGGCGGGCGTCATCACGTCGGCGCGCCTGCTGGGACTGGAAGTGGTGGCCGAAGGAGTGGAGAACGTGGCCCACGGCTGCCTGCTGCTGCAGCTGGGTTGCCGGCGCGCCCAGGGTTACGCGGTGGCGCGGCCGATCGCGGCGGAAGAGATGATGGCCTGGGTGCAGGGCTACGAAGCGGACGCGGAATGGAAAGGCTGGCAATACCAGAACTGGCGCCCGGAAGATTACGGGCTGCTCATCACCACCCTGGGCTACGCCCAGTTGGTGCGCGAAACGCGGGCTGCCCTGGCCGATCCGCGGGCAACGGTCTCCATGCCGCTGCTGGAAGCGAGCGCGGAAAAAAATTGCGTGCTGGGCAACTGGCTGCGGGGAGAAGGCGCCGACCGCTATTCAGG